>JALHPW010000140.1 GCA_022842255.1 Saprospiraceae bacterium
CCGTACATGGCTGCTGGAGCTTCGCTCGCATCCGAAAGCGCCGGACAATAAGCTTTGCGTGGGTTCAAGGCACCACTGCATGGAAAGCCGTACTTGTCCTCCGGGTACGTTGGGACGGGGCTATCTGTTTGAAAAAGCGGTTTCAATCCAGGAGGCATGGTAACCTGCAAGGCACTTCCATTGCCCAGGGCAAGGGCCTTCCCGGCAGGGTTTCCATTAAACGTGTAATCGCAAAGCGCATCGAGCAATCGATAAAAGGCATAATAATCCAGGGCATTAAATACCTGATAGGTTCCTGGAACCGCATGGTCGGCCGCGTAAATATTTCCCTGTAACGTGTCTGATTTCACCAATATATAGTCCTTTTCGGCAGCGGGGATGTTGATGTTGTTGAAAATATCAATGGCCATCCGGTGGTCGTTCACATTGTCGTCATCGTACACCTGCATGATCAATTTGGTGTTCGTGGGGAACGACTGGAGCTGAGCCTGCGTCAGTTCGTAGGAATACCAGGGCGCCAGGGAAAAAAGTAGCCTACCGTTTTGTCCCCAATTGTTCTCGGTAAAACACCGATGGGAAATGCCAAACATAGCCCCGCCGCCAAAGGAATGGCCCATAAAACCCACCTGTGTGGTATCGATGATATTCGGGTAGCTGCGTGCAGCCTGCTGAAAACCAGCCAATAAGATATCGTACCGCTCCACGATGCTGCTCCCTGTAGTTGGATAAGGCGCAAACACAACTGCGTATCCCTTTTTCGCTACAAACTCGAGCATCCCACCCACGTAATTGGAAAAAGTGCCGCCAAAACCATGGGCAAAAAACAGGGTCGGTACGGCACCGGTCACGCCAACCGGATGGAATATTTCCACAATTTCCCCCGGAAAACCGGGGCTGGGAAAGGATGTAACTTCCACATCATAAGGCCCATCCGCCCCGTATCCCGATTGTGGTTTGGGGAAGATGGGGTCGTCGTATTGCGCAGAAAGCAGGGGCGTCAGGCTAAAAAAGGCAAGCAGGAGTAAGGTGTGTTTGTACATAATCAGTTTTTGTAGGGTTTTGACTGGTTGCCTTGGGTTAGGTTTAAGCCGCTGTACAAAAACTAGGTTTGTCAATTTTATTACAAAAAGGCAATTTCCTTTTTGGGTCTGAGCCCCTAATTCTACTTTGAGCACGAATTTCATTTCTCCCCCCGCTGTTTTACTATCCAACCCGACTGGCGCAATGTATCCGCGCAGCCGTTTACTATTATTCCTTATGATGAACATCAAAAACTTCCTCCTCTTTTTCAGTTTTCTGTTGCTCTCCAGCAACGCTTTCGCTGCCCACATTGTTGGCGGTGGCATCACCTACGAATGTTTAGGGCCCAATTCCTTAGGTATTCACTACCGTTTTACGATGAAAGTTTACCGGGATTGCGCCAGTGGGGGCGCCCCCTTTGACAACCCGGCCAATATCGCATTTTACCGGGGCAGTTATTTCAACAACTCGCTCTTTAACAGCATTACCGTCGCGTTGACCAGTACGCAGATCTTGCCCATCAACGAGCCGGACTGTATCGAAAACCTCCCTTCGCTTTGTGTGGAAGAGGCTACCTATGTTTGGGAGCGAACCCTTCCTGAAAGCCTAGAGAGTTATTTTGTCGTGTATCAACGCTGTTGCCGAACCGCTGCTATCACCAACATCTTGTTCCCCGATGCAACCGGGGCGACCTATTACACTGAAATCACGCCGGAATCGCGGCAAGTGCTCAACAGCAGCCCCTTGTTCGATAATTTCCCGCCAGTGGTTATTTGCAACAATTACCCATTGGAAGTCGACTATTCCGCTACCGACCCAGAAGGGGACCAATTGGTGTACAGCTTTTGCGCACCATTCGCTGGCGGTGGAAATATCCTTCAAACCCCCGGCTTGTTTGGCTGCGATGGCGCCATTCCATCCCCGCCCTGTGCCCCACCCTTTGACGAAGTAATTTTTACAACGCCCACTTACAGCGCAGCACAGCCGATGGGTGGCAACCCCATCATCAATATAAACCCACAAACCGGGGTAATCAGTGGCACCCCACAGATCAACGGCCAATTCGTAGTGGGGGTCTGTGTGGAAGAATACCGCAATGGCCAGCTTTTGTCGGTTACGCGCCGTGATTTTCAGTTCAATGTAACCCCTTGCGCACCCATTGTTACCGCTTTAGTGGCCCACGACGAACTGCCTACACCCAAACACTACGTCATCAAAGAATGCAGCGGTACCACTACCGTAACCATTGACAATCAAAGTCTTCCGACCTCCAACATTTCCAGTTTTGATTGGACCTTCGACCTGAACAATGGTAACACCCTGCAAAACTCGACCGATTTTGACCTGACGGTCAATTTCCCGGGCTTTGGCATCTACAACGGACTCTTGGTGCTCAATGAAGGACTGGACTGCGGCGACACCGCGTTTATTCAGGTAGAATTGTACCCGCCCGCCTCCCTCGAACTGGGGCCGAATTACATGATTTGCCAAGACACCAATATTGTGCTGAACGCCGGCCCTGGTTTTGAAAGCTATCTCTGGCAGGATGGATCCACCGCACAGACCTTTACTGCAACCAGCATTGGGGTTTACCATGTTGTGGCCACCGATCCTTGCGGAAATGTGCTCCGAGACTCGGTCATTGTGTCGGGTGGCATGGCGCCTGCAATCAATTTGAGCAATGCCAGTATTTGTCCCGGCACATCCGTCACCCTGAATGTTCCCGGCTTTGCCCAATACAATTGGTCGCCCGCCGGAGGCCTGAGTTGTACGACCTGCCCAACAGTGACGGCACAACCAACAGTCACCACCGAATATTCCGTGACCGCAGTTACCCAACAGGGGTGTTCGGCTACCGAAACCGTGCTCATCGAGGTATTGCCAACGCCCATGCAGACCTATGTGATTCAGTTTTACCCCAATCAGTCCGTCACCATCGGGGGACAAACCTATACGCAACCCTCCACCGTAACCATTCCCGTGGCATCTACAACGGGCGGCTGTGATTCGTTGAACACTTATATACTGGAGCTCATCCCTACCGCGCTTGAACTTCAGTGCCCAAACAACCTAACCGTGGCCATGCCCAACAATGCCGCCACTGTTTCGGTAAATTACGACCAGCCTACGGCCAGTACCGACTGCCCTGGGGCAGCACCCACCGTCAACCTGACGCAGGGACTTCCCTCCGGCGCAGATTTCCCGGCGGGCTCGACCACGGTTTGCTACGAGGCCAGCAACACTTGTGGAAACCAGGACGATTGTTGTTTCACCGTATTTGTAAGTACCCTCGACTTGCAATGTCCGCCCAATCTGACGGTTGCCATGCCCAACAACGCCAGTTCTGTGGCTGTGAACTACGCCCAGCCCACCGTTACCAGCGATTGTCCGGGTGATTTGCCCAGCGTAAACCTTTTTCAGGGACTACCATCCGGAGCAGAGTTCCCGGCAGACCTGACCACGGTTTGCTACGAAGCCAGCAATACTTGTGGAAACCAGGACGATTGTTGTTTCTCCGTTTTTGTAAGCACCCTCGACCTGCAATGTCCGCCCAATCTGACGGTTGCTATGCCCAACAATGCCAATACGGTAGTTGTGAACTACGACCAGCCTACCATTACCAGCGATTGTCCGGGTAACTTGCCCACCGTAAACCTTTCCCAGGGACTTCCTTCCGGGTCCAGTTTTCAGGCGGGCTTGAGCACGGTATGTTATGAGGCCAGCAACACTTGTGGAAACCAGGATGATTGTTGTTTCACCATATTCGTGTCTACCCTAGACGTGCAATGCCCGCCCAATCAAACCATAGAAATGCCGGTGGCCGCAACCAGTGTAGTGGTGAACTATGCAGCACCCAGCACAAGCACCAATTGCCCAGACCCTGCGGTGAACCTCACGCTCTTGCAAGGCCAGGCAAGCGGTTCGGCATTCCCATTGGGCATCAATAACGTATGTTATGAAGGGCAGAACGCCTGCGGCAACTTGGATGCTTGTTGTTTCACCGTGACGGTATTGGATCCGCCGCCGCCGTGTGACATCAAAGTGATTGGTTGCATGAAATTTGAATTGCTGGATATTCGACTGGATTCCATCGACCAGCCTCGATTCCGTATCCGTACGACCAACTTCTGCACATCGGAGGTGGATTATGTGCTCAATGAACTGCCGCCGGGTGTGGTGGCAGTCACCCCGCAGGAAGGAAGCATTTACACGGCCCCTAACACTTCCAATACGTACCGGGTGCGGAATCCGAATGCCTCGCCGTTCTATTCGATTCGTTATCGTTCCATCTCCCCGGGATTGAAAAACGGCCAGTCGGACGTATTCGAACACCGGCTTACGCAGCAATCCTTCCCCAACAACTATATCCACATGTACGCCAAGCTGAAGGACGGCCAGTCTTTTGAAGCCTACTTAAATACATTTTATTGCCCTGTTCAGCCATGGGCGGGAGTGAAAAACACGGCAGAATTGGCGTTAAAGGAAGTCCCGCAAGAAGGCTCCAACATTGCGCAGTCATGGATGAATGTTTTGTTGTACCCCAACCCAAGTAGCGGGCTTTTACTGGTGGATATGGATGCTTGGATGGGCCAACAAGTCAGTATTCGACTGCTCAATGCCCAGGGACAGGAGGTGCTCAACCAGCACTACTCCATTGAAAATGAATGGCTTGAGTTAAATTTAGCTTCCGGCTTATCGAATGGGCTTTATTACCTACTTGTACAACCTTCCGGGGGTGGTAAAGCCAGCGCGACCTTTATTTTGGAGCGATAAACCGTATTGGGATGCAGTTTTAGTGGTCAAATTTTTAGAAGAGGCTGTCTAGTAAGTCACGTTTTTCTTTTCACCACAGAGGTGCAAAACCGCGGAGTTTTGATAACCAACCGGTTATAACGCTACGCCTTTGCACCTCTGCGGTGAAAAAAGCTTATGAGACAACCGCTTCTAAACCTTAAAACGCCTCTCCTGTGAAAATATAAAAACTTACGCCCTCCCGCGTAAATCCGGCATCCAGCCTTACAAAAATATCTTTTTTAGGAAAAATCAGGTAACGTAACCCGGCACCTCCAGCCAGTCTTACCTGTCGAGTGGTGAGCATTTCAATCGAAGGAGAAACAGCGCCCGCACTAAAAAATGCGGCTCCACCCAAACGTTTGCTAAATGGGAAAGGCAACCAGCGGTACTCCGCCTGCGCAGCATAATAATGCCTATCCCGAAATCGACCGGTATAATATCCACGCATGAGCATTTCATTTCCCAAGAGACTGAGCATGTTGAAGGGCGCATTGCCCTGCACAGCATTCCCGCTCAGTTGCCATGCTAAAACGGATTGGGCATTCAATTGGTGGTATCTCCGAAAATCTACACTGAAGGCGTCAAAAGCAAATTCACTCCCCAAAACTTGGGTATAATGCAGCCAGGACAATTCTGCGAACCAACCTGTCCGGGTATTGAGCATATTGGGCCGCGAATCGTAAACAAAACTTGGGCCGATGCCAATGTTCGTCGAGCCGTCCGCTCCCTCCGGTCGTGGGCGACTGGGTTGATTTCCACCAAAGTCCACCCGCCCCAGATGCTGCACATCACCCTGTAAACCAGCGAACCAATAACCTTTGACCTGTCGCAATACCCGTTGCCTAATCAAAGTATAATTTCCATCCACCACCACAGGGTTTAGCTCCGGTGCCTCCGGCCCGATGCCGTAGTAAAACAAGGGGAATCGCTGAAACCTCATCTTGCCCAACAACAACCATCGGTCGCGATGCGTGTAAATTGCATTTTCCAACCAAAGTCCATATTGGGAACGCAGCGTTATAAACCCAAATGCTGTGACTTCACTCAGACGGTTTTGCTGGTAGTCGTTTTTTGCGTGGAATAATAAGGACGAAGCAATTCCTAGTTCAAAACTGGTTTCAGGAGAATACCCCAGGGTTGGGTAAGCCAAAAAACGGGGGCGTTCCGGCGGATGGTGGTCTTTGGTAAAGCGATTCAAAAGCCGGATGAACAAGGAACTGGAATCTGATTGAGCGAGTAATGGAGTGGCTAGTAAAAGTAGAATAGCGGTATTGGCTAGAATTCTTTGATTAAATGTCATAGTTGTTTCGGTTTCAGTAGATAGTATCTGTGTTGGTTACAAAGGTATGGGTGTGCTAGTCCCCAAATGACCTCAATCAACCCTTTCGCTGACAACTATCATTTCACAGGCAAAAAGCGCCAGCGACCTTCGCCGAAAATCTTCCTTTCTTATGCCTGTTTACCACCACGCTGGCAAGATTCCACACAAACGACACGTTCAGTTCCGCAACCACGCGGGCGTCCTGTACCAGGAAGAACTTGTTGGCACCCAAGGGTTTTCGGGTGTTTCTTCGCTGGTTTACCACTTATACCCGCCTACCATTGTCAAATCGAAAGGCACACCGTATTCGGTGGAACCTAAAATCGCGATCGACAAAAACCTATCGGCCCTGAGTTTCAAGGGCTTTGAAATGCCTTATTCGGACGACTATCTGGAAAGCCGCAAGACCTTGTTTGTCAACAACGACCTGCACATCGGACTGGCAGCCCCGCACGAAAGCACCAAGGATTATTTTTTCAAAAACGCCGACGCCGATGAGATGATATTCGTGCACAAAGGACATGGTTGGGTGGAAACCATGTACGGACAAATACCATTTGAATATGGCGATTATATTATCATACCGAGGGGAACGATTTACAAAATCCATTTCCTGACCACCCAAAATCGCTTGCTGTACATCGAATCGTTCAGTCCCATCGAAGTTCCGGGAAGATACCGGAACCAATACGGGCAAATGCTCGAACACGCCCCCTTTTGTGAACGCGATTTCAAGTTGCCAAAAGACCTCGAAACCCACGACGAACACGGCGATTTCCTGGTAAAAATCAAAAAACAGGGCATGATTTACCCCTACGTCTATGCTACGCATCCTTTTGATGTAGTAGGCTGGGATGGCAACCACTATCCTTGGGGCATGTCGATTTTCGATTTTGAACCCATCACAGGGCGGGTGCACATGCCGCCGCCCATTCACCAGCAATTTGAGGCTGCGGGCTTTGTGGTCTGCTCCTTTGTGCCCCGTTTGTACGATTACCATCCAAAGGCCATTCCGGCACCTTACCACCACAGCAATATCGATTCCGACGAAATCCTGTACTACGTGGACGGCGATTTTATGTCGAGAAATAATATCAGCAAAGGCCAATTGACCCTCCATCCAGGCGGTATCCCGCACGGGCCACACCCGGGCGCAATCGAACGCAGCATCGGCAAAACCTCCACCGAAGAACTGGCGGTCATGATTGACCCCTTCCGTCCGATGAAAATCACCGAAGACGCGATGAACCTGGAAGTGGAGGATTATTACAAATCGTGGCTGGATTGATTGAACGATGAGACCATTCTTTTTGATTTTTATCGCCATCATGGCCAAAACAATGGTACTGAACGCCCAGGAACGTTCGGCAAGTATCGTTTTACGGAACAAACAAACAGGGGAACAGCACCGGATAAACTCGGGGGATTTTCTCAAACTGAGCGTGTTGGAAGGAAATGTGCAAAAACGTCATTCAGGAACATTCAAGGAAGTCAGAGATGGCGTAATCCTACTCAAAGGACAGCGTAGTTTCCCAATAGAAAACATCGTGAGCATCGCTTTTCGCCCCCAAGCAGCTCGATGGATATTTTGGGGGCTGTTGCTCTTGGGCTTGTTTTTAGGGGGATTTGCCTTTGTATTGGTTTTTGCCGAGTATATGACGGCTGTTGCAGTTGCCAAAACAGCCTTGGTCATGGTGGCAATTGGTACAGTAGTCGGCCTCAGTTCCAAGCAGCGGATTCCCGAGGCAAACACCCAATGGACGTATGAATACCACTACCCAACAGCCAAACATCAGTTGATACCCGGTCCATAAAAATCTATAAACCATCCTTGTCATGACAACCTTGACCAACATCCAAAACTACAACTACGGTCTCCAAAAAATATTCACCGAGGCTGAGGATTTCCTTCCCTTGCTGGGCACGGACTATGTGGAATTATACGTGGGCAACGCCAAACAAGCCGCCCATTATTACAAAACGGCCTTTGGCTTCCAATCCCTGGCCTACGCCGGACTGGAAACGGGTGTACGCGACCGCAGTTCCTATGTGCTGGCGCAGGATAAAATCCGGCTGGTGCTAACCACACCGCTTACTTCACACTCCCCCATTTCCGACCATATCAAACACCACGGCGATGGGGTAAAAGTCATCGCCCTATGGGTGGAAGACGCCGCTGCCGCGTTTCACGAAACCACACAGCGCGGGGCAAAACCGTATCTCGAACCCATCACCGAGCACGATGAATTTGGCGAGGTGGTTCGTTCGGGTATCCATACGTATGGCGACACGGTCCACATTTTCGTGGAGCGAAAAAACTACAACGGTGTGTTCCTGCCCGGCTACGAGCCTTGGCTTTCTGATTACAACCCCGGCAGCACGGGGCTTAAATACATCGACCACATGGTGGGCAATGTGGGTTGGAACCAAATGAACGTCTGGGCAAAATTCTACAACGAGGTGATGGGCTTTGCCAACCTGATTTCCTTTGACGACAAGGATATTTCCACAGAATACTCGGCACTGATGTCGAAGGTGATGACCAATGGAAATGGCCGAATCAAATTCCCCATCAACGAGCCCGCAGAAGGCAAAAAGAAATCGCAAATTGAGGAATACATTGAATTCTATGAAGGCCCAGGTTGCCAACACATCGCTGTGGCCACCGATGATATCGTGTTCACGGTCAGCGAGATGCGCAAGCGGGGCGTCGAATTCCTGCATGTGCCTGGCACCTATTACGACACGGTAGCCAATCGCGTGGGCATCATTGACGAAAACCTGCAAAAACTGAAGGAGCTCGGAATTATGGTAGACCGCGACGACGAGGGTTATCTGCTCCAAATCTTCACCAAACCTGTGGAAGACCGCCCCACGATGTTCTTCGAAATCATCCAACGCAAGGGCGCGAAGTCGTTCGGGAAGGGCAATTTCCAGGCGCTGTTTGAATCAATTGAAGCGGAGCAAGCAAGAAGAGGAACGCTGTAAGGGATTTACGATTTACGATTGGGGAATTACGATTTACGATTGGGAGCCTGCTCTTGTTTTTGTCGCGTTGTTTTGATGGCGCTGACGATGATGGAAAGCAATTCGTCAGCTTCTTTGTAAAGCGGAATAACATCCGAACGCAAGTTGGGTTCCAATGCTGTCACAAATTCAAACCAAAACATGGACTCATCCAGTTCTTCCTCTACAATTTTGAGTTTGTTGATAAAATCTGGAGTGGATTTCCCACGACAGGCAGCGCGATAATTAGCCGCAGCAGACGGTGCACATCGCACAAGTTGGCCTCGAACAGCGTCAAACTCCACGCCATGCGGGAATTTCTTGGTGAATAAGACCACAGAAACGGCCCACTGCTTCAAACGGTTTTTTAATTCTGTTTTTGTCATTTTCATTTGGTTTCATAAAATTCAATACCAACTTAATAATTTTTCCTGACTATCCTCATATCGTACAGTGACGGTGAAATTGCCCCGGTCTTAAGGCCGGGGATTGAAAAGGAACAATTCTAATTC
>JALHPW010000141.1:0-6202 GCA_022842255.1 Saprospiraceae bacterium
GGGCTTTAGCCCTTAAAAACAAGGGCTAAAGCCCTGACTTACCTTTGTTCCTTTTCAATCCCCGGCCTGAAGACCGGGGCAATTTTACCACCACTGTACAATATGAGGATAGTCAGGTTCAAAAATTTCCTTAAATCGCTTTTTTGTGAAAAAACAGACCCAACTCTTATTTGTATTCGGCTTTTTGGCCCTTTGTTTCCCGCAAACCGCCTCGACTCAAAACCCGGCCGCGCCCGGTTTTAACGAGGCTGGCTCCGATGCCCGGGCCATTGCTATTGCCGACGAGGTGATGCTGGCCATGGGAGGCCGTCAAGCCTGGGACGAAACCCGGAATATCTCCTGGAATTTTTTCAACCGCCGGAAACTGTTGTGGGACAAAAAAGCGGGCACGTGCCAAATCGATTGGATCACCCGTCCGCTGCAAGTCAGCGTCAACCTAAACGACGGCACGGGGACCGTGAAAATTGATGGCATTGAACAAACCCATCCCGACAGTCTGGCCAAGTACCTCGACATGGGAAAAAAGGTCTGGATCAACGATTCCTACTGGTTGGTCATGCCCTTTAAATTGAAGGATTCCGGGGTGACCCTAAAACACCTCGGCGACGCCAAAACCGAGGACGGCGCCGACGCTGATTTGCTTCAAATGACCTTTGAGGGCGTGGGGGTTACGCCCGACAACAAATACCATGTTTGGGTGGACAAAAAGACGCGGCTGGTGACCCAATGGGCCTATTTTGCAAAGTACAGCGACGAAAAACCGGCCCTCGTCAATGCCTGGGGCGGCTACAAACGCTGTGGCAACATCCTGCTTTCCTCCGAACGCGGCAGCCGTGGCTCGCTGGACCCGGTGGCGGTAAATTGAAATAATTTTGAATGTGGTCAATGTGTTTAATGTGGGCAATGTGAACTTAATTGGAAAAAGTGGTCGATTTGGACCACACGGAATCAATTCACATTTATCATATTGACCACATTCATCAAATTGACCACATTCATCAAATTGACCACATTCATCATATTGACCACATTTCAATGATGTTTTGGCCAATCATACTTTTCCAGTCCTTTTTTTGTGGGTTTTCGGCCATTTTCAACAACACATCCAACTGGCGCGGGGAGAGCAACTCGTCGGGCGATTGTTTTTTGCCCACGAGGCTGTTGGCGCGGGCTGCTTGCAGGGAGGTCATTGGGATGAAGCGGTAGGGGGTTTGGGCGAGGTAGTATTTCGGCTCGCGGTCGGAGCGAAAACCCTCGTTTTTAGCACAGGGCGTAAAACTTTTGGGTTGGGTCAATTTTTCCAATTCTGCGCGACTCGTTACCGATGGGTCGAACTGGACTTTCACCACTTCTTTGCCGTCTTGAAAACCGGGTTCGGTTTCGATTACCCCTGGGAGTGCGCCAAAGGTCCCTTCGCCGGTCCAAAAACAGTACATCGAAAAAGTGGCGGTTTCCAAGCCTGCCTCGCGTGCAGCGAGTTCTTCTTCCAACAATTCGAGGTAGCGCGGGGCGGTTTTGCCCGTCAAATCCAGGGCGCGGCGCATGCCATTCACGAGTTGGAGGGATGAATTGAAATTGGGCATCCGCAATACAATATCTTGATAATCAGCGCGCACGATGCGTACCACGGGGTTGTTCCAGGCCGGCTCCCCAAATAGTTTCAGGGCTTCAGCATCCTTACCACCCTTGTTGTTGAAAATACAAACGGGCACGAAATAGGTCTCAATAGCCTCCACGATGAGCGGGTGAGAAAGCGTCGTGTTGCCATAACGGGTACAATTGGAGCAGCCGGGCACTTCCTGAAAAAGCAAGAGGATGGGTTTGCCCGATTTTTCGGATTGGGCTTTTCCTGCGTCCAGGTCGCGCAGCCATTGAACCTTGCCGAGCTCTTCGGGTTGTTTACCTGCCGTAGCACGCAGCGCGGAGGCGGGTGCATTGGATAATTGGGTGACTGGTGATTGGTTTACTGGTGATTGGGTGGTAGGGGTTGGTAGGGGCTGATTTTTTGGCATCAAAAACGCCGCAGCGAGTGCTGCAAATGGAACAATAAGTAGGAGCGCTGTGTACTTCATATCAAAGTTAAGTCTTATTTTTTGAACAATTATGGCATTTTCGCCTTTCTAAATACCACCACATTAATACTAACCATGGATTGGATAAGCAACCCTGACATTTGGATAGCATTTTTTACACTTTGCGCGCTGGAGATTGTACTCGGCATCGACAATATCATTTTCATTTCGATTCTTACGAGCCGGCTCCCGGAACATCAACAAGCCAAGGGCCGGCGAATTGGTCTAGCTCTGGCGATGTTGACACGTATTGCGCTGCTTTTGTCGCTCACCTGGATGATGAAATTGACCGCGCCCCTTTTCGTGGTGGGAAGCCAAGAAATCAGCGGACGAGACCTCATCTTATTGCTGGGTGGTCTTTTTCTGATGTACAAAAGTGTAAACGAAATCCATACCAAGGTCGAAGAGGCGGATGAATCCGACAAAAAAGTCCGCAAGGGGAAGTTTTCAACGATTATTGTGCAGATAATTTTGGTTGATATTGTCTTTTCCCTCGATTCAGTGATTACTGCCGTTGGGATGGTCAGTGAAATCGGTGTAATGATAGCCGCCGTTATTACCTCCGTGTTGGTGATGATGCTGGCGGCCGAGTCGATTAGTAAATTTGTCAACCAACACCCAGCGATAAAGATATTGGCCTTGGCCTTCCTCATCATGATTGGGGTGGCGCTTGTGGGCGAGGGGCTTGGTTTCCACATCCCGAAAGGGTACATCTACTTCTCTATGGCCTTCTCCGTTGCTGTGGAGTTTATCAACATCCGACTCAAAAACCGCACAAAATCCAGCTGACCACTTGGTCGTTTGCGTGAGTTTTGGGGTTGTTTGTGGGTTCTGTCAATCATGTTTCGGCGAGGCGAATTACCTTTCGCCTCGCCGAAATTTATTCTGAACATGACAAAATCGCTCAACTCCCTCGTCGCATTGCTCCTGTTTTTGCCCCTATCGCTTTGCGCGCAAAAAACCATTACGCTCGACGATTGCTTTTCCTTTTTTAAGTTTTACCCACAAACGGGTGCGGAGTTCCATTACCTGCAAGATGGTGCGCGCTACGTCGAGGCCGATCACGATGGGGTCTTGCATATTCGGGATGTGCGAAATGAGCGCTTGGATTCCATCATTTCCATGAATTTACCCGAAGCGGTGAAGGGTTTCGACCAGTTCGAATTCAGCGAGGACGAGACCAAGCTCCTGCTTCGCACCGAATCCGAACCCGTGTATCGGCATTCCGTGTTGGCGAATTATTTCGTGCACGATTTCAAAACTGGCAAAACCCAAGCGGTTTTTGAAAAAGGCAAACTGCAGTTTGTGACCTTTTCGCCAGATGGTACCAACTTGGCCTTTGTGTTTGGCAACAATCTGTATATCAAGGATTTAGAGACGCAAAAGATAACACAAATCACCCAGGACGGTGCCGCGAACAAAATCATCAACGGCCTGCCCGATTGGGTGTACGAGGAGGAATTTAGTCCCGTGGACGGCGACGGCATGGTGGCCACCCGATGGAGTCCGAACGGTGCTATGCTGGCTTTTATCCGTTTTGACGAAACCGTCGTGCCGGAGTTCCCGCTCACCTGGTACGAAGGGGGCGTCTACCCACGCCGCAGCAGTTTTAAATACCCCAAGGTTGGGGAAGCCAATTCTACGGTGAGCGTCCACCTCTATGACCTGAACAGCCAGGGCATGGTGGGCAAATTGATGGGGCTTGAGCCCGACGACTATTGCCCAAGGATTAATTGGACCCCTGACAATCAGTTGGTTATGACGCGATTGAACCGGCGGCAGGATACCCTGGATTTGCTGCTTGCGTTGCCCGACCGGACCATTTATGTCCAGGAAGACCAGACCAATTGGATCCCGACACGCCTGCTTTTGGAAGAAACCGACCCGGCGTACGTGGAAATCGAATCGGACAACAAACTGATTTTTTTAAAAAACAAACAGCACTTTCTCTGGATGAGCGAGCGGAATGGATGGCAACATATTTACCGCCACCCTTTGAATCAGACCATGGCGGAGGCGCCTGTGGAGCTCACCAAAGGCGATTTTGACGTGACAGCTTTTTATGGGGTAGATGAAAAAAATGACAAGTTTTACTTTCAGGCCGCTACTCCGACCCCGCTGGACCGACAAATTTGGGAGGGCAATTTGAGCAGCGGCGAGATTCGGCTGCTCACCGCTCCGACGGGCACCCATGAAGCTCGGTTTAGTCCCACGTTTGATTATTTCACCCACATCTGGTCCAACGCCAACACCCCGCCCGTGGTCAATATTTGCGACCGCAACGACGATACCCTGCGGGTGGTCAACAAAAACGAACGAATCCGCAAACTGCGCAAGGAATACGGTTTTGTGCAGAAGGAATTTTTCCAAATCCCACTCGCCGACGGTACTCAGCTCAATGCCTGGATGCTTCGCCCTGCGGTGCTGGACACCTTGAAAAAGTATCCGATTTTGTTTGACAATTACGGCGGACCAGGCTCGCAAACTGTTCAAAATCAATACGATGGATACATGGGTAGCTGGCACCAGATGTTGGTACAAAAGGGGTATGTAGTGGTGAGTGTGGACAATCGGGGCACGGGTGCCAGAGGCCGGGATTTCCGGAAATGCACCCAATTGCAGCTTGGGAAACTGGAGACCGAAGACCAAATCGCAGCGGCCAAATTCCTGGGTTCGCAGCCTTGGGCCGACCCCAACCGTTTGGGGATTTGGGGCTGGAGTTTTGGGGGCTATTTGAGCACTTCCTGCATTTTGAAAGGCAATGACGTGTTCAAAATGGCGATGGCCGTGGCGCCCGTGGTCAATTGGAAATGGTACGATTCGGCGTATACCGAGCGGTATATGCACACCATGAAAGACAACTCAAAAGGATACGAAGACAATTCGCCTGTCAATTTTGCCAACCTGCTCCGGGGCGACAACTACCTGATTTGCCATGGCGTGACCGACGACAATGTGCATTGGCAACAAACCGTGGAGATGATCAATTCGCTTATCAAGGCCAATAAACAGTTTGAGACCTATTACTACCCGAATCGCAACCACGGGATTTATGGGGACAATGCGACGAAGCACTTGTTCACCAAGTTGACTAACTTTTTGATGGAGAAACTTTGAGGGGTTTTGCCACGAATTGCACCAATTTGCACTAATTTTTCGTGTAAATTGGTGCAATTCGTGGCAAAAAACACTCCGGCAAGATAAACCCTTCCCATTAAATTGGGATACGCTCCGTAGTTGCGTGAACCCAAACCCCTCTAACGTTGCGCCGTAGCGTCGTTGCGTGAAGCCTTCAATTTGTTGCCCAAAATCAGTGGCCAAACACGTCCCAAGCAAACCGAGCCACAATTCCCGCCACCACCACCAAAAATACCTTGCGGATGAACCCATTTCCGCGCAGGACTGCCATCCGGCTGCCTAGATAAGAACCCGCCACATTGCATGCCATCATTGGCAAGGCCAAGTGGAACAGGATGTATTTGTTCATCAGAAAAAAGATAAGCGAAGAGACATCCGCCACCACATTCACTATCTTGGAAATGGCCGATGACGTCAGGAAATTGTAGCCAATCACGCTGACAAAGCCAAACACCAGCAAACTGCCCGTGCCCGGGCCAATAAAACCATTGTAAAAACCCAGGGTTGCGCCAATCCCTGCGGCCCAAAAATTCAGCTTTTCCGGTGCAACCTGAAAATGTTCCTGGTGCCCAAAATCCTTTTTTTTGAACGTGTAAATGGCGATTGCTACTATCAACACCAGGATGATAGGTTTTAATACCGAAGAGGGCATAAGGCTTTGCACGGTGGCCCCCAAATAAGAACAGGTTGCAGCCGCTACACTTGCCCAAAGCACTGTTTTCCAAGGTATTTTTACACTTCGGGCGTAGTTCCAGGCCGCGACCGAAGTGCCCACCGCAGAGGCCAAACGGTTGGTACCGATAACATTGGGAACGGAAAGCTGCGGGTACAAGACAAAAAACGCGGGCACCTGCACCAGTCCGCCACCACCCACGATGCTGTCAATAAATCCGGCTAGAAATGCGAAGGCGCAGAGGAGATAAAGTTCCATAATGAATCTGCAAGGTTACGCCGATTCCTATTATTCTTGAACTTTTCACCCTGCTCAGACC
>JALHPW010000141.1:6212-9604 GCA_022842255.1 Saprospiraceae bacterium
CATTCCCGTATTTCTACGCGTACGGCTATCTGCAGGACCTGGGAACTTTGTCCGCAGAATTCGGATTTTCTTCCGCTGAAGAGGTCACGCAACAACCTTCTTTTGACATGCAACGCTGGAAGCTTTTTGAGGTCTTTGCCATCTTATACTGTGATTAAAGTGATTTTGATGATTTGATTGATGCAAAATTTTGATTTTCAAATGATAAGATGCACTCATTGTTCAAAACCACTCTGCTTTGGCTACAAATCTTGAATGCTACACTTTTTGACTTATTTTTAAGGCAAATTTTCAAAAACCACTAAAAACATCATGAAAAACCCCTTCCTCTATTCCCTGTTGACGTTGGCACTCAGCCTGTCTTTACTTCATAATATTCAAGGTCAAAACAGCATCCGAGGCTTGGTGCAAGATTCCAAAAACCAGGGCCTTGCGGCTGCCACGGCCTTGCTGCGCCAAGCTGGCGATTCTTCCCTGGTGAAAGGCGTGGTTTGCAGTGAGCAGGGCGTGTTCCTGTTCGACCAAGCTTCGGCGGGGCATTACCTCGTGGAAATCAATATGCTGGGGTATGCGCCCTTGTTTTCCAAATCCTTCACAATCCATGCGCAAGAAGGGGTGGTTGATTTGGGGAACCTGATTTTGAGCGAAGACAATACGATGCTCGATGAGGTATCGGTAGTAGCCAAACGACCGTTTTTGGAACAGAAAATTGACCGAACGGTAGTCAACGTCGCCAACTCCATCACCAACGCCGGGGGCACCGCACTCGAAGTGTTGCAACGCTCGCCGGGGGTGCAGGTGAACGCCCTGACCAAAACCATTTCGCTGCTCGGAAAGGAAGGTGTGGTACTGATGATCAATGGTAAAATCTCCAGGCTACCCGCCGACGCGGTGGTGCAAATGCTCGATGGCATGAACGCCAACAACATTGACCGCATCGAACTCATCCACACGCCGCCCGCCAATTTTGAGGCGCAGGGCAACGCGGGTATCATCAACATCGTGCTGAAAAATTCCGGTGAAGAGGGGTTGAACGGAGGCTATTCTGCCAATACTGGCTATGGTCGCGGAGAAAAATACGGGGCCGGGGCTTACTTCAACTACCGCAAAAAGAAGGTCAACTGGTTTGGCAATTACGAATACAATTTTGACCTCAATCCGCAGGTGTTTACCAACTACCGGGGCGTGCAGCAGAACGGCGATTTTCTTGAAACAGAAACCTACAGCAACCGTCCGCATACGCCCACCGCTACCCAAAATGCACGCTTAGGGGCTGATTTTCAATTATCTAAAAAAACGGTGCTGGGTGTTTTGGGCACTTTCTTTGACCGAGATTGGTACATGGAAGCCGAAAACGACATCCGATATTCCAGGAACGGCGTACTCGAAAGTCGCCTGCAAATGCCAAACAAGGAGACCAATCATGCTCGCTCCTTTGCCGGGAACATCAACCTGGCGCATCAGATTTCCAAAAGCCAATCGCTGAATTTCGATGCGGATATCATTCAATACGATATCAACAACCCGAGCCACTACTTCGTCCAAAACCTAGACGCAGCGGGCAATATCACGCCGCAATACCAGCTCCGGATCAATAAAAAAACACCCATTCAAGCGGCCGTCGCCAAAGCCGATTACGCCGTCAATTTTGGGGAAAAACTGAAACTGGAAACCGGGGCCAAAATCACGGCCATGCGGTTTGACAACGATGTGAAAGTGGACAGCCTTCCGCAGCAACAGGATTGGGTGGTCATCCCAGCCCTGACTTCCGTTTTTCACCTCAATGAAGACGTAGCTGGGGCTTATGCAACGTTTTCCGCCACGCTCAATGCAAAAACGGAGGTCAAAGCCGGGCTTCGTTACGAATACACGGACACTAACCTGGGTTCCGATACCGAACCCGATGTGGTAGACCGGCAGTATGGGTCTTGGTTTCCCAGTGTTTTCCTGACCCGTAAACTGGCTGAAAACCAAAGCCTTAACTTCTCCTACAGCCGTCGAATTTCCCGTCCACAAATCCGCTGGCTAGCGCCTTGGTTGATTTTTTCCGACCCCACCACGGTAGAAGGCGGAAACCCTGCTCTGCAACCTTCCTTTACCAATGCGGTAAAACTCGATTACGGCTACAAATCCTGGAAGTTTGGCGTGGCATACAGCATAGAAAACGCCCCGATGCGTTTTGTGCCTTCTGTAGACCCTGTGACCAACCGGCAAGTCAATTTCGTTCAAAACCTGGACAACGAGAAGGTGGCGAATGCCAATTTGTACTTCCCCTTGAAACCAACCAAATGGTGGGAAATGGGAAATAACCTATACGTCAACGGCATTGAAATCAACTTTGTATTGGAGGGTCAGCGCCTACAACTTCGCACCCTGACTTATGGGTTCAACTCCACCCACACGTTTACATTGCCCAAACACTTCACCCTTGAAGTTTCTGGGAATTTCGATTCGCCTGGGTATTGGGGCGTAGCCAAATGGAAGGCAACGGGTTCGGCCAACATTGGCATCCAAAAGGATTTTGGGCAAAAATGGGGCAAACTCCGACTCAGTGTCACCGACCTATTCCTCTCCACGAATTGGTACGGAACCACCAACCAACCCGACCTCAACCTGATGGTGCGGCAGTCTTACCAAATGGCGGAACGTCCATTCATGCTTTCCTGGACGAACACCTTTGGGAATCAAAAGGTAAAATCGGCCCGGCAGCGGCAAACGGGCTCGGCGGAGGAAATGCGGCGGTTGTAACGGCGACTTTAGTTGCTGGAAAAAGCCAAGAACAAAACAGGTTCATTGGCCCGGTGGTCCTGCGACTAAAGTCGCCGGTACAATTAATGAACCACTACTTGTCCAAAACGCATACTCGTCTTATTTTCAATTTGGTAGGCAAAGGTTCCTCTTTGGCCCGTTGTTGTACCGGCGACTTTAGTCGCAGGAAAAAGCCAAGAGCAAAGTCAGAGCATTGAGCCTGGCGCTCCTGCGACTAAAGTCGCCGGTACGGTTAATGAACCACTACTTGTCCAAGACGTATACTCGACTCATTTTCAATTCGATAGGCGTAGGTTCCAGCAGGTAAACCCGCCAGCGAAAGCGTGCCGTTCCCTTCAAATTTCAAGACCTTTACTTGACTCCCTTTGGCATTGAACAGCCGGAACGTACAACTCCCCGACGCTGTGGAACGGAGTTGCAAACAGCCACCTTCGGGCGCTGGATTTGGTTGTATGGAAAAAATTTCAGGTCCTGGCTCAAGGGTTGATACGGAGGCATTGCAAGTGTTGGTGCCAATCAAATTGCCAAGTTCGGTGCAGAGGTAATTGTAGTTTGTCAATTCCGCTGTAGACAAAGTTGGCGCAAGTAATAGATCCAATTGTTCTGTGGGATCATTGTCAAGA
>JALHPW010000142.1:0-1075 GCA_022842255.1 Saprospiraceae bacterium
CTTCCGCAGAATCGTGGTTCGTTATGAGTATTATTCAATGAACTATCTCGCATTTGTATTGCTGGGATGTATTAAAATCCTCCTCAGGTATTTTTGAGATGGCTTCTATTAACCGTGAATGAATTTTCACTACACAAAGGTGGATGCATTAACAATACCATATGTTACACAATTCGTACGAATAATTACATGATTCACATACTAATACCCACTAAGCGCCAATCCTCGCGCCAGGGTCAGGGCGAGTGGTTTTTCATCGAACTGCTGTAAAAAACTTTTCAACTGATAATTGAATTCTACGGGGTTTTCAAGGTTAGCCAAATGACCGGCATGGTCGATGACTTTTATTTGGGAGCCCTGTATCTTTTCATGCATCAATTGAGCCGCGACCGGTGGGGTAATCTTATCCTCTTTCCCTACCATAATCAAAACAGGAATTTCTATATCTTGTAATTTACTGCAAGTCCCTTTGCGTTCGGAAAGTGCAAACAAGGTATACGACAATGATTGTGCAGTAGTACCCACTATCATATCCCGCACTTGTGATATTTCCTTTTTATTTTTCGTAAAAGATTCGGACGAAAAAAGGTTTTTTATACTCACTTCGGCATATATCTCTACACCATGTTCTTGTATATTTTCAATTGTATTCATGCGCTTCCGTTTTGCATCCGATGAGTCGGCCAGGCATTGTGTATCGCTCAATACGAGCCCTGCAAAATGCTCGGGGTATTTGATTGCAGCATTTAATGCAATATACCCGCCCATAGACAAACCACATAATATCGGCTTCGTGATATGGAGCGTGTCCATGAAACGCAATAAGTCGGCCACAAAAAGGTCAATCGAATAATTTTCCTTACCTGCATCAGAACTTCCGTGCCCACGTATATCATAGGCAATTACACGATAGTTCTCCTTCAGCGATTCAATTTGATGCTCCCACATCGACTTATTTAGCGGAAACCCATGGATAAACAGGATGGTCTGCGCATCGAGTGGCCCTTCGTCGTCGTAACTGACTGTAAGGTTATCCACTACAATTTTTAAGTTTTTGCCAGTGCTTTGCATTGTA
>JALHPW010000142.1:1085-9588 GCA_022842255.1 Saprospiraceae bacterium
TTTTCAATTATTTTGGGACTGGTTTTACCCAAAGTGTGAGTCCTTCCGTGCCATAATCACTGCCGGTATACACCAGTTTTTCTCCATCCGTTTTAAACTCAAGTTGGATATTGCCACTTTCACCCTTGCGGCGTAAATTGAGCTGGAGATTACCGTTTTCCAAGGTGGTCCAGCCACCCGTATCTACCATGATCTGACTCTTATCAAGATAGTCGGTGGTCATTTCGGCCTTGCGTTTAGGGCTTAAGCTCAAGCTGATGACACGCCCTGGCGAGGTGCTGGAATTCACACTTGCCTGGTAAAAAGCTTCCGTACTGATCGTGAATGAACTCCCTTGTTGTTCGGAATTGGGCGTGCCAAGTGCCTCAGGTTGAATGGGTTGAGGGCTCGTGTTCACCGAAGGTCCTTTGCTGGTACAGGCTGTTGCCAGGAGTGTCAGGAGTGATAGAAATAATATAAATCGCATGAATAAGAAAATTGAATGTTTAGAAGGCTGCTTTCATTTATCTCAAAAAGATGCCATTTAGCGATACTCCGCTAAACGGCATCTGGTACAAGTATTCGGTTAATGGATGTTCGGGCTGGGCAGCTTAAAGCGCAGAAAGAATTTCATGCAGCTCTTCCTTCGATTTCCCTAGTTTGATTTGAAGCCGTCCAAGCATTTCGTCTTTTTTGCCTTCTGCGAACATCAGGTCGTTGTCCGTTAGGTTTGCAAACTTTTGCTTGAGTTTACCTTTCTGCTCGTTCCAGTTTCCTTTTATTTCAGTCGTGTTCATGTTTTTGTATTTAGATTGTGAATTAATTTTCACCTTACAAAGGTGGGCAAATCAGGAGGTGTGAATCTTACACAATTCGTAAAAAATCTTATAAAATTCACATACCTGTTAATCGTAAATCTATTTAACCGGAATAATATCAATGAGCACGGTACGGTTATAAAAACGCTCCTCTGGGAAGTTATTTTCAAAAGGAGACACCGTTTCATCCTCACCAAATCCATAGACTTCTATCAACACATCACTTCTTCCTGCCTTGGATAATGCAGCGGTCATAATGCCCTTCACATCATTCGCACGGGCCAGGGAAAGGGTTTGGTTATAGTTCGCGTCTCCAATAATATCCGTGTAGCCATGAATAATAACCTGGGCACCTTGCGGAATTTTTGGCACTACGATATCGGTCAAGTATTTGTCGTAAATGTTGATCGCTTTCGATTCGTCGAATTCGTAAATTACGCTATAACGCATCCCTTGTTCGTTTTCAGGAGGCGTCCAAAGCACCATGTGTGCAATGGTTGATTTCCGAACCGTTTGGCCACTTCTGGTTTGCCCAATCATGGTCATTTTGTAATCGCCTTCTGAGCGGGTGCCCAAAATGGACTTTCCGGGCAGTCGCACTTTTTCCTGGGTGTACGGACCAAAATTTTGGACCTTTCTGTTGCCATCTTCTACCTCCAAAATCCACGAAGTAAACGCTTCCTTGGAACCTTCAGCGTTCACCGTGATATAGCTATCCAAGGGCGCCTCTTGCCGGGCATTGACTTCCACAGGTTTCAAAGAGGCGTTAGGGCCTGTCTGAAACTCCATCAACAAAGCCGGCGAGCGGCTCTCAATGGTTACCCGGCGATCACCTGCTCGAAGCATTTCCAAATCGACCGTGCTGCCAGGCTGTTCTGATGGTTTTTGGGGTTTGTCGCGGCCTTCGATGCTGATCCTGGAACCATCGATTCCGAAGGTGCCGACCAAATACCGCTTGATCGATTCTGCCATTTCCCGACCGTCTTCTGGTCCCTTTTCTGAAGAGCCAACCAACGTAATGGCCGAGGAGGGACTTTTACCCATCCGGTCGCCCAAAATATTGAGCACATTATAATAGACTACCATGCTCCTTCGCGCCCGGCCAGAGAGGTTTTTAGGCGCAAGCACCTCCAATTGGTCCTCCTTGAAACCGGCCACCTGATTTTTTTGCAGCATCACATAACGCGCTGGAATTTCAGTAGACCCCAAATCAAAAAACACATAATTCCGAAGTGGGAAAGTCTCACGCACCCTGCGGTCCACCGTGATGTTCTTCGGGGAAATTACGGAAAACCGTACCTGCGGATCCGGCATGATTACTTCCAGTACGGTGGGGTTTGCGATCAGTTGGCCACGGCCAAACTTAAAGGCTGCCCCTACCCTTAAAGTGCTGATACTCCACGATTCAATCGACCTGGGCGACTGGCCGATATAAGGATGGAAAGACACAAAGGGAGAAAACACGGCCTGTGCCTGATAGCGCTGCGAAGAAAGCGGGATGTCATACCCTGCGCCAAATTGGAAGGACAACAGCGTTTTGTTTACATAGCTCAACTCCCCAGTTACTTCAGGGGTGGCTTTTTGCTCCGGCAAATTGGGGTTCAAGCCCAATTGATAGGTGTAGTTTTTCTCCAGGTTGAACGCAATGCGCGGCCCACCGAATAGGTAAAAACCGGTTTTATAAGGCGCCAAGCGCAAAGTCGGCTCAACGGTAATGTAACTGAGGTTGGTAGATAGGTCTGCCGGACAGTCGCATGGCGTAATTATCTGATTGAAATCGCTGCGGCGACTGTCGTAACCCACCTGTAAACCCAAACCCCAAATCGATTGAGGATTATGGTATTCGATGAGCGGTGCTAGGTAAACCCCAACCCCTTCTCCCTCGTGGAAAGCAACGGGCGACCTGAAATCAAAATCCAATTGTTGGGTGGAGCCACGGTAGAAGTTGAAGTTTGCGCCTACGGCTCCTCCAAAACGCCAAGATGGCCGGGTGTATCGAGCCTCTTGGGCTGGAAGTGAGGCCTGAATCACCAGGAGCGCAAATGCGCTCAGGAACAAACACCTCATTTTCTTGCTATAATCTGTATTGTTTTTCATATTCCCGGATTTAAGGTTTGTTGATAATGTTGGTATCGGTCAGTACAACCGCACCATTTCTGGCAAACAGCTTTCCTTCTATCGTTGCGCCAGATTTCATAGTGATGGAACTTAAGGCCAGGACGTTCCCTTTGAAAGTGGTAAAATCGCCGATGGTGGCTGAACTGCCGGTTTGCCAAAAAATATTGTTGGCCTTTGCACCGCCACTCAGGATGATATTGCCTCCCGAACCACCAATTGTGGTCAGATTTGAAGCAATCTGAAACACCCAAACCGCATTCGCATCGCCTTGCGCATCCAGGGTCAGGTTGCCGGACTGAATCAAAAGGGAAGACTGTGACTTATAAATCCCCGGTGTGAGTACCCTTCCTCCCAAATCGCCCGAAACCGCGGTGGGTGCCGGAAACGTAATCCCCTCCACAAAAAGGTATGCATTGGCCAAATCCAGTTTGGCCTGTACCAGCATGGCCGGCACCCCGGAAGGTATTACATCGTCGGAGGCATAAATAGCTCCATTCAGGATGATTGCTGGCGGAAACCCGGTCACCGAACTGCGGACCCCAGGGCTAATCGCAACATCCATGTCATGGATCTCACTCTGCCCGGCAAGGTTACTGATACCCACTCCAGCGAGGATTCCAAAACGGGCAGCTGAATTTAGGTTTACAAAAAAGGCACCCGTACTAAAGGTCCACACATAGTCGGACTGTAAGGCATTGCCCAGCAAATCCTTAACCGAGGTAGTGACCCGGCCGGTGTACGTTGTATTGGGTAAAAGTGGACTGAACGGGGTAAAAACGGCCGTACTGTCCGAATAAGATACAATACCCGCAATCGTGTTGGTTGCAGAAACCGTAAAAGAAGCCGGCGTAATGGTAGCGGCATTCATCTTTTCATTGAACGTAACCGTAATGATTTGATTGAATGGCACACCCGAAGCCCCATCCGAGGGGTTAGTGGATAAAACGACCGGGCAGACGCCAACAATTTCTTTAAAATTGTCTTTTGCGCAGCTAACCATCCATACAACAGATACTATTGCAAGGGCTGCTAATAGTTTTTGCTTTTTCAAATTGATAGAATTTAATTGTGAAAGAATATTCACAATACAAAGGTGAGGGCAGATCGGGGTGCGCGCTTTACACAATTATGGATAAGGCTTGCATGATTCCCACATCCAAAAAACAAGGCGGACCCGGAGGGTTGATTTGGTTTATGGGGTTGATAAAGTTTATTTTTTGCACTCTAAAAGTGGATATTTCCTACTTTTTCGAGCACAATCAATCAACTTTATCAACCCCATAAACCAAATCAACCCTCCAAATCCGCCTCGGTTTCTAGAAAGCAATTTGGGTACTAAAGCAAAACAATCAATAAGATGACAATTAGAATAATTGCACCTGCCGAAAGATATACACCACCATTCAGCTGCTTGAGTTCGCGCTTTATCGAGCGCGATTCTTTCCGCAAATCCTTCCTTTCGGAAGCATTGAGTGTGGTTTTGTCAATGGCTTTAATTTCATTTTGCCGTGCAATAAGCGTTTCGGATTTGGTAGGCTCCACGATGGTGGTCATGGTTACCCAGGTTGGTACCGGATTGGTGGATGCCTTCAGTTGCGCAGGAGCAAAAGAGAACAGCAAAAAAGCCGCGGTTATACAGAGGAGTGATTTATTCATTGCATTAATTTAATGTGAAAAGATTTTAACGACACAAAGGTCTGGGCACCCAAACGAATTACATTACACAATTACAATGAAACATTGTATAATTCACACATGGCCACAGTAACACATGACAAATAATCAATAGACTTGTTGCGGTGGAAGGCTTTGTGTGGGGTAAACTTCCATTTTTTTAAAATTCAGGAGATTGGTAATAATTTTATGGATACGCAAAAAAGCGGTTTCACTTTTCACTACGTAATCCAGTGCGTGTGCATGAACAGAATTTATGGCTATATCAAAATCATCTTGTGCAGAAAGCATTATCACCTGGATATTTTCATTGAATTCTTTTATTTTGGTCAACGTTTCAATCCCGTTCATGGCATTTTTGTTGGAACCATCCAGGTGATAATCCAAAATTATCACATCAGTATCCTCAGAAATGTTGCGCATACAAAGCTCCCCGGAAGCGTACGTTTCTATTAAAAATTCGGGGTATTGTAAAAAGTTGATTTCCAATAATTTTAAAAACAGGACATCGTCGTCCACCAGGAATACTTTAATCTTATTTTCGCGCATTATCCAATACTATTTTAAACCTTTTGAAGTCTTCAGTCAATTCCGCACACGCTTGCAAACAAACGTTTTCAATCTGCAAGACCATTTTGGGTATCCCATTGATTTCTTGTTGTGTACGTGCAAACTCCTGTATTTACCCGAAAGGCTACATTCGATCCATATACCAATTCAATTCTTTTTCCATTTTCTTGTATTTGAATATCGTAGAGATAATCTTTTGCAGGCGCACAAAAGCGGTTTCGCTTTTAACTACATAATCGTAGGCTCGGTGGTGCATACAATTGATGGCCACTTCAATTTTGTCCTGGCTAGACAACATTATGATTGGGATATCAGGATTATAAGCTTTTATTTTACCCAGTGCTGCAATACCATTCATGGCGCCCTTATCAATACCATCCAGATGATAGTCCAGGATAATCACATCCGGATTGTGGGATAGATGTGCGATACACTGTTCACCTGTTGGGTAGGTTTCAATGTTAAAATCGGCATGCTCCAGGAACTCGATTTCCAGCAATTTTAAGAACACAGCGTCATCGTCTACCAGGAAAAGCTTGATCTTGCTTTCGTTTTTCATGCGTTTTTGTTTTTAAACCGATTAAACTCCGCCTCCAATTCCTTGCACGCTTCTGTACAAACGCCTTCAAGCTGTAATACCAATTCGGCAATGCCTTCCGCTTGTTGTTGGGTACGTGCAAAATCCAAAACCTTTTTCGCCATGTTTTCAAAATCAGTACTCATACCCATGATGGTAAACGACGGAATCATTTTGTGTACAGCGGCGTGCAAGGAATCCCAGTCTTTGTCCTGAAGGCTTTTTTTCATCGTGCTGATCAAGGGTGGGGTTTGTTCCAAATAAGCGGAAATCATCTCCATCATCATCTCAGCATTGTTTTTTGTCCGTTGCGTCAAATAATCAAGGTCCGTGTACTTCCGCTGCTTCGTCACGTCGGTTTCATTCCCTTCCAGCCCATTGGGAACCAAGGGTTTCATGACCAGGCCAACAATCTTGCTGTACAGGAGCCTTTCATCAATGGGTTTTGCAATGTAGTCGTCCATACCGGCAGCCTTGCATTTTTCCAAATCTACGGTGGTTACATCCGCGGTAAGTGCAATAATGGGTATTTTGGAGTGCTGGGTATTTCGGATGTATTCGGTGGCTTCAAAACCATTCATTTCGGGCATTTGTAAGTCCATCAGAATGATATCGTACGACTTTACCCCCAGCATTTCGATGGCGATCTTGCCATTGGCCGCTATATCCCGTTCAAATCCAAAGTCATCCAGGATTGTTTTCATCAGCAATTGATTGAGCGCCATGTCTTCCACCACCAAGACCTTGATATTCTTGATATCTGATTCCAATTCGGTCAAAATGACGTCTAATTTAGCTGCTGCATTGGTCTTTTTAAAATCCAGGACAAAACTGAACGTCGAGCCTTCGCCCAATTTGCTCTTTACCCGAATACTCCCGCCTTGTTGCTCTACCAATTGTTTTGAAATGGCAAGTCCCAGCCCGGTCCCGCCAAACAAGCGCGAGGTGTCGCTGGAAGCTTGCTGAAAATTTTCAAAAATCGTTTCTGTTTTGTCCTCCGCAATCCCGATCCCGGTATCCATTATGGAAAACTCAATGCTTGCATGCGTTTTGTTTTCACTCAACAAAAGAACATTGACGGTGATTTTTCCTTTTTCGGTGAACTTAAGGGCGTTGCTCACCAGGTTCAACATGATTTGGTGGAGCCGCACGGGGTCGCCCAATAGCACCTTGGGGATCTTGTCGTCATAATTCTTGACCAACACAATGTTTTTTTCGAGCACTTTGGTCTCGAATATATGAAGCATTGTAGAGATGGATGCGTCCAGTTTGAATGGCTTTTGCTCAAAAGTCATTTTCCCGGCATCCACTTTTGCCAAGTCCAGGATGTCGTTGATCAATATAATCAAGGAATCGCCGCTGGTCTTGATGGCTGACAAATATTCCTTTTGTTTGGAGTTCAGGTCGGTCTTCAGAACCACCTTGGTAAATCCGATAATGGCATTCATCGGGGTGCGTATTTCGTGGCTCATGTTGGACAGAAACTGCTGCTTGGCTTTTACGGCATTTTCGGCCCTAAGGGTGGCTGTTTCGGCCTTAATCTTTGATTCTTCGGCAATCATGGTAGCCATTTCAGCAAATATTTTTGCCTCCGTCAACTCCTTTTCAATTTTCTTTTGTGCCGTAATGTCCCTTGCCACTACTACCGCACCTACCACCTCCCCCAATTCGTTTTTATAAACAGAACCGTTGAACAAGACCTCTGTAAGTGTATGGTCCTTTATCGTAAGTGGAGTATTCACCACAAATCCTTTGGCAAAAACCTCTTGATAGACCCTGCTGGCTTTTTGGGGTTCGGTAAAATAATCCTTGAAATAAGACCCCACCAGCTGCAAACGCGTTTTATCGGTAACCTCCATCATAGCTCTGTTCAAGTCCGTTATCTTGCCCTCTTCATTGATGGTAATGATGGGGTCCAGGCTGACTTCAATCAAATTGCGCGCATAATCTGAGTCCAATTGTCCCCGTATTTCTTCGAGTTCCCGGTTTCGCTGCTGAAGTTCCTGATTCATTTCAAGCAGTTCTAGGGTTCGCTGCCGTACGTTCTCTTCCAGTTCTTTTGCCCGTAGTGGTTCGTTTTCCGAGTTTTCCTCATAAAAACGCCGTTCTCTTTCCCTAAATTTTTCATTGGGGATAGCCCCTGGAGTGACCTCATTGGCAATTATAGCTACTCCTTCTATCTCCGCTTTTTCATTCCGTAGCACCACATAGCTGAACGTGTAATAGACCAATTCTTTGCGTCCACCCCGGACCAACTCTACAGGCATCTCAGAGGCACTATAAGTGGTTCCTGTCTTGAAAACCTCCCTCAAAATCTTATCGAATCCTTGTTCTACGATTTCGGGCATGGTATCAAAAAGCGATTTCCCAATAATCTCTTTTCCCTTGCCCCAGGAGTACAATATTGAATCGTTGGCAATAGAAACAATCATTTCTGGCCCATTCAAAATGGCCATTAATGAAGTAGAGGTATGAATCAAGTTGTGGTATAGGCGCTCCATTACGATTCATCATTTGTAGTGCGAATCAATCCAATACCAGCAAAGAAAAATATCAAACCCAGTATTCCAAAAATAGAAAGCGCCTTGATATCCTTGACACCACCCGTCGTATTGAACAATAGTACGGCGGTGTAAATAAGACCACCCGTTCCGAGCAGTGTAAGTATTGTTCCAAAAATTCTTTTGACATTCATAGTCTTTGTTTTAATTGCTATAGTCAACGCAAAGTGATTTTGAAAATTGGAGTTTTGTAATCACCTAAAAAT
>JALHPW010000143.1 GCA_022842255.1 Saprospiraceae bacterium
AAGATGTAGGGCTTTAGCCCTTAAAAACAAGGGCTAAAGCCCTGAATTAGATTTGTTCCTTTTCAATCCCCGGCCTGAAGACCGGGGCAATTTCACCGTCACTGTACAATATGAGGATATTCCGGTTAAGAAATTTGTCTAGCTGGGCATATCCAAGCCGCATCGCGGCCATTATTGGACTTCAAACTTCATACGTTTGCCCTGTCCTCAAAAAAACATCACCGCAACAAACCCAAGGCCTTCTCCAACACCAAATCCCTGCCCGCAGCCAAATCAGTCAAGGTATTTTGAATAAAAATGGCCGGTGGGATGCCCTTTCCCTCATACACCGCGCCGTCAGGTGCTTCCACGTCTTGTGGGGCAATGCGGTAACCCCAACCATTGGGCAATTGCCGGGCCACGGTGGTAGAGATGGCGCCATTGGTGGTGTCGCCGATGATGGTCACGCCGTCCATTTGCCGGAGGGCTAACACCGTCCGCTCGCAGGCACTCACCGTATAGCGGTCGGTCAACACCACAATGGGAAAATTAGGGGCCGTTCCGCCACCTTCCAGGTACCAAGTGTACCACTCGGTGAAAGCACCTGGAGCGTCGCCATTTTTGGTGCGGCTTCGGAAGACTTCCTTGCGATTGGGGTTCAGTTTTTCGAGTGCTTGGAGCGCAAAAGTGAAATCGCCGCCCTCATTGTGCCGAAGGTCCAGCACCAAACCCTTTAGATTGGGCTGTGCCGTGGCCTTTTCCAGTTGCTTCCAGTTGGCTGCCACATGCCCAAACCATACATAGCCAATGTTATGCTCCAACATACCATAGACATAGGCTTCCTCCTCCGGACCTTTGGTGAAACCGGGTAGCAAATAATTCGATTCCAGGATGTCTGGGCGGAACAATGAGTCGTCCAGACGTTCCCGATAGTATTTATTGGCAAAAAATAGCGGCTGATTGGGTGCCGTCAACGAAACATGCGTATCGTCCAAGTGCGAGAGCATTGCGGTCAGCACCTCGTACAATTCCTCGTCTGTAGATTGTGCATCCAGCATTGGGGCGTACTGTTGGCGCAGGGCCGACCAGTCAATGCCTCGCTCCTCGGTTGGTGCGTACCAGGTTTCGAAGGTTTCCAGCACGTAATTGAAAACCGAAGGTACATCCGTGGCTGGTTCGGGCTGGAAGATTTCCTTTTTGCAGCTGAAAAAGGTTGCTAGGCAGATTAACAATAGGATGTTTTTCATGTTAGAAGATTTTTAAGGAGGCTTCCTCATAAGTGCTTTTTTAGCACAGAGACGCAAAGGCGCAGAGCCATAATAGATTGATTATCAAAACTCCGCGTCTTTGCGCCTCCGCGGTAAAAAGAAAAAGGTGACTTATGAGACAGCCTCTTTTTGAAGCCAACGAGGTTTTCGATTTACCAAAGTTTCGCAATTCCCAGCACCAAGCCCTGCTCTATTGCCGTCAAGGGATGTGGGTCTTGCGAGCGCAAAAGGGAAATATCATATCCGAGGGAGAGTGCCCATTTTTTATGTAGGGCTCGGTTAAATTTTACCGAAAACGTTCCTGCCTGTACTTCTCCGAGACTTGCCCAATGGCCATCGCCGGAGAGGCGCAGCAGCGTTTTTATGGCCCTGTGATTGCTTTGTCGTTCGATAAACTCATCGTCATTGATGGCATAGGGCGAGCGGGCAATCCAGTTGAGCAAGGGCAAGCTCAACGAACCATGAAGACTGTTCTTTTCACTCATTTTCCAAACCCCTGCCACACTTGGCGAGAGGGATGCCACGGTTGTGTACCCAAATGCCCCGTATTCTCCAAACTCGTAAAACAGCGCCCCCAACTGCGCGCGGAGCGAAAGGCCAGCATACCAGGTCACTGGTCTCCCCGATGCGCCGATTTGCCGGTGGTGGTCGGCTCCAAAACCAATCATCCAAAAATTGCTGGGCGGCACCGTCAGCGGTTCCACTTCGTCCCATTTGCTGTATTCGAATGCCGCAACCGAACGGCAGGCAAACCCCGCGAGGTCAATATGGGCCTTGGTCTGCGATTTTTTCCCAATTCGTTGATAGGACAAGCCAAGGTTAATCGGAGCTGTTCCTTTGAAAATCAAAGGGGAAAAGGTTAGGTCTTGCCGTTGGTAGTGCTGAAGACCGTAGGTTAGTTCGAGGGCGTTTTGCGAGACCGCTAATTGGCACGAGAGGGCAATGAACAGGATGAAAAGATTTGGTTTCATAGATTTCCCAACAGTTTATTTTCGCGTTTTGCGCTGTATGGGGCAAAGTTGGGCGGACAAGGGATGCGCCGCAAAGGGCAAGTTGCATGGGCTGCCAAAATGGAGGAATGAAGTGTGTGTTTTTAGCCCAGTTATTGCGACAGCAGCGGCAGCTCTACCCGAAAAAATCCATCTATATTTGCCCGCTAAACAATTCTGGCTATGAAAAATATCACCACCGCATTCCTACTTCTTTTTCTCAGCACCCTCTTGCCCGCGCAAGGCTTCCCCGACAGTCAAACCGATGGAAAATACTACACCGTCAACGGCGCTAAACTCTGGACCGTCAGCTTTGGCAAGGGCGACCCGCTCTTTTTGATTGCCGGCGGGCCCGGTGGTTCACACTATGGTTTGAGAAGTTTTGACTCCTTGTCCACTACCAACACCCTGGTCTATTTCGACGGACTCGGGCGCGGCAAATCCGACACAGCCGCCAACGTCCGCGAGTATTCCCTCGAACGCGACATTGAAGACCTGGAAGGCCTGCGAAAAGCCATGGGCTACTCCAGCATCAACATTCTTGGGCACTCTTACGGCGGACTGGTTGCGCAGGGGTATGCCATCAAGTACCCGGACCGCGTCAAGCACCTAATCCTGGCCAATACCTTTCACAGCTACGTGATGTGGCAGGAAAACGACGACAATTCCAACCACGAGATTCGGGTCAACTATCCGGAAGTTTGGGACACCCTGATGAAAATAAGGGAGCGTGGCGCGATTTCGAGCGACCCAATCCATCAGGAGATTTACGGGAAAGTGCCTTATGGGTTCTTGTACGCCTACAACCCGAATAATTTCCGGGCAAGAGGCCGGAAGCCCTATCCCAACCCATTCAATTCAGCCCTGTACTACCAAATGGTGGGCAAAGACGGCGATTTTATCGTTGGCAATGACATTGGCAATTTTGATTTCCGCAAGCAATTGAAATCATTGAAAATGCCCATCCTCATCGTAGCAGGCAGGTACGACCGAGTAGCGGTGCCCTGGATGATGGTCAAATACAAGACCTATTGTCCGCAAGCCCAATTTGTGATGTTTGAATACAGCGGGCACAACCCGCAGGTGGAGGAACCGGAGAAGGAGTTTGCGATTATTCGGGCGTTTTTGGGGAAGTAGGGGTGCATCTATTCTAGCCCCACAAAAGCTTCAAAGTTCTCCTGATCTACAACATGTGTAGCGCTACCGGAATAACTTTCAAGAAATGATGCCGGGAAACGGACATTTTTTTTCGGCTGCCATTTGAATTCAAAGGCGTGCAACTGCCCATTTGTATCTTCAACATAATCAATCTCTTGTTGCGTGGTAGTGCGCCAAAAGTAGGCATTGCAAAAGTAACTCGTATAGGCGTTGCGTTTCATGCGCTCAGCCAGCAGAAAATTTTCCCAAAGTGCCCCAATGTCATTGCGCAAGGCGAGGGGAGAGAAATTTTTAAGGATGGCGTTGCGAATACCATTGTCGTAAAAATAGATTTTTCGACCTTTCTTAATTTCATTACGGGCATTTCGGCTGAGCGAAGGCAGTCGGAACAACACAAAAGATTGCTCCAAAAGGTCGATGTACCGTTCTACCGTGAGTGGGTCGGCACCAATGGTTTGCGCAACTTCCAAATACCGGACTTCGTTTCCGACCTGCAGTGCAAGTGCCTGCAAAAGTTTCACAAGTAAGGATGGTTTTTTAATTTGGTCGAGCGAAAGCAGATCCTTATACATCAACCCATCACTAAGGTCTTGGAGAATTTTTTGCGCTTGGGCCGGGTCTTTTTGTGCTACCTCCGGATAATAGCCATAGAGTATTCGGTGCTCAAGCAAGGAACGCTCCCTCAGATATCCATGCTCGGCACACATCTCCACAAAAGAAAGGGGATAGAGATGAAACTCGATTTTTCGCCCAGTGAGGCTTTCTTTCGTTTGGGCCGCAAGATCTAGTGAGGAGGAGCCCGTAACGAAAAGTTGTACCTGTGGCAAATGGTCCGTGATGAGTTTAAGCATCAGACCAGCGTTGGTAAATCGTTGGGCCTCATCCACCACCACCACTTCGTTTTGTCCAATAAGGTTATGTAAACGCGCCAACGAAATATTGTCCAATAGAGATCTAGTTTCTGGGTCATCGCCCGTAAGCCAGAGGGTTTTGCGGTTAAGTTCTCCGGAAATCTGCCGCACAAGTGTGGTTTTGCCCACTTGGCGAGGACCAATGACTATGATGGCTTTCCCCTTGTCAAGCCATTCTAGGATGTTGGGATGTTGGGTTCGTGCTACCATTGCTTTTTGGGCAAAACTATCGATTTTTCAGATTCAAATCTGAAAAAATGGTCATTATTTTCGATTTGGCCGAAAAATCTTTTCTTCAACACTTTCATCTACCCCAAAATTGTTACAGGCAACACTACCTAAGGGAGTAAGAAGTATGACGTGCATTCCACCAAAACAAAAAGCCCTCGTAAGTGATTAACTTACAAGGGCTTATGTATTTGCTGTTGTAGTCCGTACGGGAATCGAACCCGTGTTTCATCCGTGAAAGGGACGTGTCCTAACCCCTAGACGAACGGACCTTCTTTCAAAAGCGGGGCAAAGATAGAACCGTTCGGATTTGATTTCCAAGCCAGTTTGAAAATTTTTCTCAAAAAGTTCTTCGCCCCGCTCGTTCACAGCAAAAACTGGTCAATTCAGCCCAATTATTCCACAAAACGGAGCTGGTAGATCTCAAAATTATTTTCCCCTGCTTCCAAAACCTCCAGGGTGTACTCCCCAGGCTCCAGCTGTTTGTACTCCACACCGGTCCCACACCAGTTGCCCGACCAGGCGGAAAACGCCACACCGTCTTTTTTACCCTTCATCGTACCCATCGGGAATTTGTACGGATCGCCAGGGTAAAAGCCGACTTCAAAGGCATCAAAAACGATATAGTCGGTGGTAGCGCCCGAGGCAATCGGACCAACCTCCGTCATGTCCACCCCATCCAATTCCATCTGCGCTTCCTCAATGGCAGCACCTGTGGAATTTTGGAACCTAATCAGGATTTGGTTTCCATTTTCAGGAAGGGGCTCTTTGGTACAAGCAATGAAAAACAAGGACGTGAGGGTAAAGGCAGCAAAAAGTAATTTTTTCATGGTGTAAAAAAATTTAGTTCGCTGACAAGACCGCTCCCTTTTCACATGAGGTTGGGCGAATTAGTAACCATAACGTTCCAGTAACTTTTCGACCCTTTTTTTAACATTTTGGTCCACCACCAATTCCGGCGCGTGATGGGGCTTTATCCGGGCATCCAACACGAGCGGGCCATGACAGCCCCAATGTTTATGTTCGGTAAAAGAACGCACCCCGTGCACATCGTGACTGGGGTTGGCGCGGGTAAACGCCACCCAAACGAAGTTGTTGAGCGTAGCAGCCGTGAATGAGCTGTCGTCCACCAACAAAATCAAGGGAACCTGCTGTAAATCAAAGCGTTCCAGATATTGGCAAAGTTCGGCCACTTGCGCACGGGCCGTTTTTTCGACCTCAAATTTTGGCGCCCGAATGGCCAAAATACCTGGAAAACAGAAATTCGGTTCCATAAAACCCGGTGGAAGCGAGAAATTATCCGGCAACTCGGCTTTCAACGTTCGCCGCCGCTCGCCCCTACAAGCTGCAATCAGTTTCGAACCCGCATTCCAGCCCGAACCGGAATAATCCAAGGTATCGATGGTGGTCTTGGTTTGGAAATGCAAATCGCGGGTAAAATCAACCCGCTCCAGGAAATGCTGGAAAAAATGCGCGATGTCGTGGGTATCCAGGTTCGGATCGTCGTCGCTGGCGGCAATGAACAGGAATTTGGCTAGGGAAGTCTGCCCAGAACCAATGATTCGGTTGGCAATGGTCAGGATCTCCTCTGGCACGCGCTCGCGGAACGGCATGTAACGCTCGTGCCCAATGGCGAGCAACAAGGGGTGCACGCCCGAAGCATCCACCGCATGGATTTCTTTCAAACCCGGAAACTCTTGCGAAGCAAGCGGGGCCACCAATTCGTGGATGAGCCAGCCAAAACTGCTGTCCTCCATCGGCGGTCGGCCCACCACGCTAAAATGCCAAAGCGGGTCTTTGCGGTGCCACACCTTGTGTACCCGCATCACCGGAAAATCGTGGGTGAGGGAATAATAGCCCAGGTGATCGCCAAAGGGACCTTCCGGTTTTTTGACGTTTTTCAGGATCTCGCCAGTGATGACAAAATCGGCATCCCCGCTCAAAAAATGCCCGTCGCGGTATTCGTACCGAAACCGCCTCCCGGCCAACATCCCGGCAAAGGTCAGTTCGCTCAAACCCTCTGGCAAAGGCATGATCGCCGAAAAAGCGTGGCTCGGCGGACCACCCACAAAAATGCTGCAGCGAAACGGCTGGTCCAGTTGGTTGTACTTGGTATGGTGGACGCCAATGCCTCGGTGAAGTTGGTAATGCAGCCCGATTTCCTCGTTTGCAATGTATTCGTTACCAGAAAGTTGGATGCGGTACATGCCCAAATTCGCGCCCATGGGGCCGGGCTTTTCGGGGTCCTCCGTGTACACCTGCGGCATGGTGATAAAGGCCCCGCCGTCCATGGACCAGCTCTTGATTTGGGGGAGTTTGTCGATGGTGGTTTGTCCCCAGGTAACGGGACTGCCCAGCCAATTTTTCATGGGTAGGGCCGACAAAGCCGTAAACGGCGCGCCGAGGTACCGACCCGGTTTTTTCAATAAATTGGCGGGATCTTTTTTGAGTTCGATGACCCGTTTTACCCGTTCGAGGGTGTGGCGGAACAAAAATTCCGTGCGTTCGAAGGTGCCGTAAATATTGCTCACGGCCTGAAAGGGGCTTCCTTTTACCCGTTCAAACAGGATGGCAGGCCCCTGCCGGTCAAAAACCTGTCGGTGGATTTCGGCGATTTCCAGATCCGGATCGACTTCTTCCTGGATTCTCAACAGCTTTCCGTGGCGTTCCAAGTCGCGCACGGCATCTCTTAGGGAGGCGTACATAGCGGTGGGTTTTAAATATGAGTCCTCCCGAATTTTTACAACTCGAAAAAATAAACAGGAAAACAGGAGAACGGAAGAACCGTAAAATGGAAAACCGCGCGTTTGGTTCGTGGAATCGGAAAAATTCTGCCCTTCTTCCAATCAAACGCCTCTTGGTTTTGCGGTTTTATATTCTCCGGTTCTCCTGTTTTGCTGTTTTTTTTCAAATACGAGAGGACTGATATTCCCTACCGCATCGGCGGCTGCCGGCGTTTTCCACCTGGGCGGAAGCCTTTGCCACCCATCATGGCCATCATGCTTGGATTCATGGCTTGGCCTGCTTGTTTGAGTTGTTTTTCCACTTCCTTGATCTGCTCTTTGAGCATACCTTCGGTCACGTTGAGTTTTTTGAGCTCAGAAAAGTGGTTTTGGGCGGCCTTGATATTGTTTTTTCCAGCAGCGATCATGACCAGTTGAAGCATGGCCGCGCCGCGTTCGTTGTCGGAGGGAAGGCCCGATTCCAACGATTTCTTGATCCACATTTCAGCAGTGTTGAAATCGCGTTTTTGCATATAAAGCGCTCCGTAGGTCATGTAATACACGCCTTTGTAGCCCATGAGCAGGATTTTGGGAAAAAATGTAAGTTTGAGCCGCGCTTCTGCTTCGGCGAGTTGTTGTTTGGCCAACAGCTGGTTGGTAGAAAGAATGGTGCCGAGCATCAGGTAGCCCGCAAGTAAAATCACCCCGATGAGCAGAAAAGGGAATCCGTACCAAAAACCATACGCACCCCAAAGTGCAATACCGCCCAAAATACCGCCCGCAATCAGGGCAAAACGCAAATAGATATTGATGACAAACATGAATAGGTGGGTTTGAAAAAATCGGGGGCGAAGGTAAGCGGTTTCGGCAAAGGGGATGGAGGAAAAAACCAAGTTGGGTATCCTTTTCACGCTTTTCGAAAAATGAGGAATGAACAGCGTCTGGTCATGGTGCATCTGTCTACTTTTTTGGATGTCCATTTGGACCATATTGGCAGTTCAACCTGATAACAAGCAGCAAGCCACCCCATCAGCGTATCTTTCCATTACAATCTAAATTCATGAAGATTAGCTTACACAAAACACTCTTTTTTGCGGCATTTGTAGGCTGGCTGGGTCCGATTTCAAGTGGCACACACTCTGGGGTATTCTTCGATCGTTTTTTGGGCTGCACCATGTGCACAACAGACGCTGGCAATATTTCAGCAAGCCTCCTCAACCTCTGCCCCAACGACATTGCCACGCTGCCAGATGCCACACAGACCAATCTGGACAACAACGATGTGTTGCAATACATCCTCTTTTCCGATCTAAACGATACCTTGGGCAGCATCCTCGGCACCAGTGTTACGCCCAACTTCTTTTTCAATCCGGCTACGATGCAGTTAGGCGCATCCTATTACATTGCCGCCATTGCGGGTGATAACCTTGGTGGCAATGTTGATTTGAACGATGTATGCCTGGATATTTCCAATGCCATAGAAATCATCTGGAATCCCTTCCCATCAGTGACATTCTCGGTAGCCAATCCGAATGTCTGTGCCGGAGCCTGTACCGATGTCACCGCAACCTTCACGGGCACCCCTCCTTTTACACTGTATTACACTACCTCTGGCAATAATGACCCGACCATCCTGCTTTTCACAGGTTTTACGGGTGTTTTTCAGGTTTGTGTCGATGCCGATGCATTGCCCGGCAGTTTTACACTACAATCCACTGATTTGGTGGATGCCTATTGTGGGTGTGAGTGAATCCCGAAGGTTTTCGCCGAGGGATAAAACCATTCCTTCCAAGCTCCGTTTTATACAGAAACCGTTTTATGCCCGCACCTATCACCGCTGAAAATTGGCCCACCATCCGCCGCAATTTCCGTTACGGATTTGCCACCAACCTGCACGTTTCCATCGCAACCGTAGGTGCCGATGGTCAGCCGCAAGTGACGCCGATTGGCTCGTTTTTCCTCAACCGCGACGGGTTTTCGGGTTTCTATTTTGAAATTTTCACCTCCAGTATCCCCAAAAACGCGGCCGCCAACCCAAAGGTCTGCATCATGGCGGTGAACAGCGGCAGGTGGTACTGGCTGAAAAGCATGATTACCGGAAGGTTTGCCACGCCACCCATGACCAAAATCTATGGCACAATCGGGGAACGTCGCGCCCCTTCAGCCGATGAAATCGAACGTGGAAACCGCCGACTTGGCCGCATGAAATCCTTTCCCGGTGGCAAAAAACTGTTCGGCAACATGGCCTTTGTGCGGGAAGTACATTTTCATGCTTTTGAGGTGGCGAAATTGCCAGCATGATTGGGTTTGTTTTTGAGCTAAAAAG
>JALHPW010000144.1 GCA_022842255.1 Saprospiraceae bacterium
ACGGATTTTAAAAAATCTATAAAATCCGTGTCCAATCCGTTCAATCCGTGTTCTTTTTAATCCAAAAATCCGTGTTCCCTTTATTCCATCTCAAAATCCAAGCACCACTTCCAGGCCCGCTCTACTGCTTACCTTCAATTCAATCCCCAGTAAATCCGCCAGCTTCTTCGCGATAGACAGCCCCAGTCCCGCACCCGGCACCGCTGCACTCCGGGCATCATCCGCGCGGTAAAACCGGTCGAACACATGCGGCAAATGTTCGGCAGGAATACCCGGACCGTTATCCCTGAAGATCAGGGAATTATTTTCGGCCTGCCAGGTACAATCGATCTGTCCGCCGGAATGCCCGTATTTGATGGCATTGCCAATCAGGTTGTCGAGGATGATACTGAGCAGGGTAGCGTCGGTGTGAAGGATGGAGGCGCGTGGGATATGCAGGTTTAAAGTCATGTTTTTTTCTTTCAAACGGGCCTGCCACTTTTCGGCCAGGGCGCTGAAAAAATCATTCAGCGCTACCGGGGTCTTATTGACCTGTATCCGGTTATTTTCCAGGCGCGCCAGTTGCAGCAATTGATCCAGCATAGCGTTCAGCCGATCCACTTCATTGATCACGCGGCTGATTTTTTCTTCATATTGCGCCGGCTCTCTTTTTTTGCGGACCAATACTTCCAGGGTGCCGCGAATGGCCGTGAGGGGCGTGCGTATTTCGTGCGAGGCATCGGCAGTGAACTGCTTCTCGCGTTGAATACCGCTTTCCACGCGCTGCAACAGTTCGTTGATGGTGGTAGCCAACTGGTAAATTTCGTCCTTGTTTTCCGGTAAGGGCAGCCTGGCATCTATATTGGCCTCGCTGATACCGGATGCCGAATGTATCAGCCGCTGTACCGGTGCGATACCTTTGGAAGCTGCCAGGGCGGTTGCCAGAAACAGTACGATCAGTAATAATGGAAAAGTGATCCACAGCGTATTGCGCAGGTTGTACAGTACGATGGCTGATTCTTCCTGCGAAATGCCCACTGTCAGGTGTCCGATGACGGTATTGTCTTCGCTGAGCATGGGAAACTGCCCCTGCCGGATGCGCTGATCGGTGATACGGCTGTTAAAATACGCCTCCCGGGATAGTTTGGGATCGAACAGTAAAATGTCATTTTGCAAATTGGAAGAGCGGAACAACAGCCGTCCGTTCGCATCTAATAGTTGCAGGAAGGTAGGATTTACCTCTATTTGCTGGTGTTCTTTTTCCTCCCATTCAGGCATCTGCTCGATGATGATGGAGTCGCCCGACCAGCGCAGGTTGCTCAGCACCTCTTCCTTTTCCTGCCGGATATCCTCATCCAGGTGATTGTAGGCAGTATAATAAACAACGCCATACACCACGAGAAAAACCAGCCCGATGGTAATGGCGGCAGCGAAAGCCGTAAACAACGCAATCCGGTCTCTGAAATGTAGTTTCATGCGTCGTCGTTGACGCGATAACCTATGCCGCGCAGGGTTTGTATAAACGAGGTTTGGCCGGGTATATCCAGTTTTTTGCGCAAAAAATTGATGTACACGTCGATCACAGAAGTATCGTGGTCAAAATGAATATCCCAGACTTTTTCGATGATCCGGGTACGGCGGCAGACTTTGCCTTTGTTGCGGAGCAGGAGTTCCAGCAGCGCAAATTCCTTTTGCGTAAGTTCGACCGTTTTTCCCGCTTTCAGGACACGGTGGGTGTCGACATCCAGTTCGATATCAGCGTATTTAAACGTATTTTGCTCAGCTCCGTTGCTCCGCAGCAACACACGCATTCGAGCCAGCAGTTCCTCGAAAGCAAAGGGTTTGCGCAGGTAGTCATTGGCGCCTGTTTCCAGTCCGAACACCACATCGTCTACGGTGTCTTTGGCGGTCAAAAATATGACGGGTACCGTTTTATTTTCTTTCCGAATAGCCCGGCATATCTCGATGCCGCTCATGCCCGGCAACATCCAGTCCAGCAAAATCAAATCGTATTCTGACAGGTTATCCAGCGCCAGGTGCAGACCTTCTTTGCCGTTGTGGGCCACATCCACGGCAAAACCTTCTTCTTCCAAGCCTTCGGCAATGAAATGGGCGATGGCTGTTTCATCTTCAACGAGTAAAATCCGCATGGTTGTGATTTATTTGCAAGGTAAATTATTCCACAAATTTGAACGACATGACCTTGGCATTGCCTTAAGGCTGTCTTAAAATACGCTTAAAATGTCAACAAAAACGGGTTCTCGGCTACATACGCAGCCGGGAACCCATAAACTCAACTCGACATAAAAAAACTACTTTTTCAAGGTGCGCAAATAATTAGCGATGCTCCAGATGTCATCCTGATCGGGGATTTTTTTCTTGAAAGAAGGCATATCGTCGCGACCTTCGCTGGTTTTGTAATAAAGAGATCCGTCGCTTTGTCCCTGGAAATCGGCAGTTGAAAAGTCGCCGCATTTCGTTTTTAACTGGGCTGCTTTGGTTCCGTCGCCCAATCCTTTCGTACCGTGGCAGGATTTGCAATGTTTGACATAAAGCGCTTTGCCGGCAGCAATGGATTCCTTATCCGAGGCGACCGGATTTTTCATTTTTTTGTACTTCTCCGGCACCACCCATGGGTCGTTGGCCGTACGTGGTACAGATGCAGTGAAAAGTATCAATGCAAATGCGGCCATCATAATGGACGATAAAAAATATTTGGTGTTCATAATAGATTGATGTTAAGTGAAAAAATGATTCGTTTTCTGGATGATTGCCATGCCCTCAGGGCGTTTTTTGCCGCCCCAGTTTTTTAATCTGAAAAACCTGGTAAATAATATAGGCAATTACGCCCCAGATGCCAATCAGCATGGTATTGATAAATACGATCAGGTAAATGGGGGCATTTGCCCTGGAGGACCAGAGTTGCCGCTTGTCTTTATTTGGGTCAATGACCAGCGGCACACCCCAGTTTATCTTCCTTTGAAATGTGAGGTTTCCAAATTGCTCATGTTCTTCCACTTTTGCAACGATAATCAGGTTGCCTGCCGTGTCGCCCGGAATGCCTGCCGGAAATTCAACGGTTACCTCACCATTTTCATCCGTTGTTTCAGGATCGTCGGAGAGCGGAAGCAGGCCGAATAATCGCTGAACATACAAATGGATTTCTGTTTCTGCTACGGGCGTCATTACGCCTTCCGCATCCGGCGCTTGCAGGGAAATAACAACCTGCCGGGTAGAATCTTCCTCTGACAAAGTCATTGTAAAATCCGCCTCGCTCACAGTGATCTCTTCCTGATTATCCTCAAATTTGTCGTTGTTTTCGACAGCAGCGACGAACGTATTTTCGAAGGCAGTAGGAGCGAGTTTCCCATCCGGAATCACGAGTACTGCAAGGCCTTTCTCATTAGACGCTACAGTTCCTAATAGATACGCCGGATCGACTTCATTTTGATAAAAGTTAACAGCAATGTCTTTTACACCCTGATAAGCGTCATCTATTTTGGTTTTTACAGTGGCAGTCAGGATTTTGCTGTTGTTGTTTATTTCAGTGTACACCACTTCAATACTCGTTTCTGCTTTGCCGGAATCAGCCATTTCTGTGCTGTCCGATTGTGCATGGGCCAGTTCAGGGAGGAATAATAGACTTCCTAAAACCAGCAGGCTATTTAAAAATTTTGTCTTTTTCATAACAATCTTGCTCGTTTAAGAAATTAATCTGTTTCAGGTGCTTTATGATTCGGATCGGCTTCTTCAATCGTCTCCACCACAGGAATGGCGGGGAGGAGCCTGGCCATCAGTGTCACAATCAGCAACGCGCCGGCAAGAGTGCCCGCCGTGATGCTCCATTCTTTGAAGGTGGGTATATAATGCTGCCACGATTCAGGCACACGATCCATAGGAATGTACGGATGACTCAGGGTTGGAATAACGATCAGGAAACGTTTGAACCAAGCGCCTACGATGACCAATATCGAAATCAGAAAGATCGGCAGCGGTTTTCTGCCCTTCGGAAACAGCAGCAGCACAATCGGCAAAACCATTCCAAAAATTTGAACAGACCAGAACAAAGGCGCATAATTTCCGAAGAACAATGCATTCAGGTGTTCCGCTTCCTGCCCTTTCATTTTGTAGGCGGGTACAAAATATTCATTGATGTTGAAATACAAATACACCAGCGATAACAGCACCAGCAAGCGCCCCATATAATCGAAGTGTTTGTCTGTCAGGTACTTTTCCCAATTGGTGTAATGTGTGCGGAAAATATACATGGCTGCGATTACGCCGCCAGCGCCGACCATAAACGCACCGGATACGAAATAAGGACCGAAATTACTGCTGTCCCAGCCCGGGCGCAGCGTAGTGGCAAAAAGCCAGGAAGTAACCGTGTGGATACCGAAGGCTACCGGAATGATCAGAATGGCCAGAATTTGTTCGGAACGGCGCAGGATTTTTTCCTGTCCGGGATCACTTTTCCACCCCAGGGCAAGTATTTTATACATTTTTTGCTGCCAGGCGGGAATACCCTTCATCCGGTCGCGCATAAAAGCCAGGTCGGGAATCAGCGGCAGATAAAACAACAAAAGGCTGATTACCAGGTAGGTCGTGATCACAATGACGTCCCAGGTGATGGGCGATTGTATGCGGGCGTGTAAAATAACATTCAGGAACCTGTCAGGCCGGCCCATATCGACGATAATGACGATGGCCGCAAAAATAATGGAAGCCACCGCGATCATTTCCGAGATACGGGTGAGGGGCGTCCGCCATTTTGCGCCGGATAGTTTCAGGATTGCGCTGATCAGGGAGCCTACGAGGCTAATGGCTACGAAAAAAACGAAATTGGAGATATAAATACCCCAGGTCGAATAATCGCGCATTGCGGTAATGCCGAGGCCATACCACACTTGCTGGACGTAAAAGAAGAGGCCGAGTAAGAAAATGATGCTCAGTACGCCTACCCATATTTTGCCGCTCCAGCCGAAAGGTTTCGGCATCAAATCACGGCTGATTGTTTCTACCCGGTCAGCATCGCCGGCGAGCGTTACAGATTTTTTCGTTTTCATGATTTCGACCCTTTATTTTTGGTGAATTCATCGTCTTCGAACGGGAATGCCCGGTTGACCGGCGGCAGGTAATACACGCGGGGCTTGGTGCCCATATCTTCCATAAACCGGTAGCCGCCGCGGTCGCGGAGCAACTCGCTCAGGCGTACCGTTTCGGCGCCGTTAGAAACAGCATCTTCATTTTCATCACCGAAGTAAAAAACGCCGTTCGGACAGGCGGTTACACAGTGTGGCATTTCGCCTTTGCGAACCACATCAGGGCAAAAATCGCATTTGGACACCGTGCCTTTTTTGGCCGGAACGCTGGTCTCCGGCGAATAATGCTGGTGTTTTACTTCCTCGGATAGTTGTGGCTCGCTCCAGTCGAAGGTGCGGGCGGAGTAAGGGCATGCCACCATGCAGAACCGGCAACCGATGCAGCGGTTCGTGTCGATGAGCACAATACCGTCCGAACGTTTATAAGTAGCATCAACCGGGCAAACCTTCACACAGGGCGGCTCGTCGCAGTGAAAACACATGGTAGGCTGCCAGAAAGGCGTTGCCAGTTCGGTAGCCTGCATTTTCAGCACTTTCAGAAACTCGTTATCCGGGCCGCAGTGGTGCATTTTTTCGCAGGCATCGTGACATTTCCTCAGATTTTTGCATTGCGCCAGGTCGATCACCATCACAAATCGCCTTCCGGGAATACCTTCGCGGGCTTCGTCCGGCGAAATATGAACCTCCGGAATCGGTTTGAGATAGGCTTTGTCGATTTCCACGATTTCACCCTGCGGCGACAGGAGTTGTACGGTTTCGCCCGTCAATTCCACACTGTCCTGCTGGAAAGCGCGAAGGGCTGTTACCGAACCGGCTACTGCTGCAATGCCCAATCCTTTTTTCAGGAAGTCGCGCCTGTTATTTTGATTTGTTGATGTCATGATGAGAGGGTATTTTGGAAAAAAGGTAAAACGACGATCTTAAGCGCTTCGTTGATATTTGTTTTGATTTATTTTATGTAAATAATTGATTATCAACATAAATAACTAGTAACTAATACCGGATAAGTATTCGTTATGATTTACCTTTTTCCATCCATTCCAAGAGTTTTTTATTTGATACAGGCACCGGCTTGCCACACATTGGAGGGATAAGCCGCTTTTCTATCTCCACCAACTTGCCATCTGCTGTGAGCATTTTGACCATTTCCGGCGCCTCTTCGTGGCCGGGTTGTAGCAAATTGCCTGCTGCCAGTCCCAGTGCTATACCGGCAGCGGCAGCGGCGCCTGTTTCCAGAAATTTGCGCCGCGAGGACTTGTCTTTTTTATTTGTATCTTCCATGTTGTGTGGTTTTACTATTTTTTAAGTGTTTGGTGTTTAGTGTTTTGGGGCCTTCGCCCAAACTACTCACTATTGCCTCAAGCGAAAGGCCCTAAACACTAAACACCAAACACCAAACACTAACCCTTCAGAAATTCCACAACCTGGTGACATTAAAACCGATCAGGAATGCTCCATTCTGGTAATCATTCTGGTTGAATACATTGTTGCGCTGCGGCACGATACTGCTGTAGTTGCCGACAAAAACCTGGAACGCGTGTGCGCTAGTGTTCATCTCGATACCAAAGCAAATATTGGGATAAGGGTTGTTGGTGGGGTGTGCAGTGACAGGCTGATCATACCCGGCGATCACCGCGAGGCTTTCGGTTAATTTATACCTGCCCATGACGGCCACTGCAAAGTGTGCGTTATCCATTTTTTTCTGAACGTCACCATTATCGTCGAAGTAACCTTCCACAGTATTAAAGTAGGAAATGCTTGGCGATACCTGTACTGAAAACTTACTGGTTACTTTCCTGGCAACGATAACCTGGTGGAAAAATGACAGGCGATCAGTGCCCCTGCCGAAAAACTTCTTGTCCCGGCCATCTACGGATACATTTCCGAAATAGGTCACACTTAAAGGCATACCGCCACCCTTCATTTGTTGCAGCAGAGCGTACTTGAGACTGAAATCCCACTGCATCCGCTCTTTGGTTAGACCGAAACCGAGGTTTAGTTTTGAAATGGGCGCGTAGCTGAAACCTAAACGTATATTGCTGGGCGCATAAAAACCCCAGAGGTCGTCGTAGCCATTTTTCACGGTGCCGAAACGGTGCTGGATATCCATCTCGAAAGTGCCTTTGATGGGTACCATAACCGTCTGGTTATCAATGATCCACACACTTTCAAAAGTGTTTTTAACAGGCTTGTTAGTCGCAGTGGCAGCAGGCTCTTCTTCATCCTGTGCCGACAGGTTGCCGACCGTAAAGCACAGCATTAGGAGGATGCTCAGGCCCGACTTCCATAAAAATGGAAATATGTGATAGCATGAATTTTTCATAAGTCAGTTTTTTTAATTGTTTTGAGCGCCTTGTTTGATCCAAGCCAGTACGAGTGCTGAGATTTCCGGGTCTGCACCGCTCACAGGCATTACCGGGGTTAGTCTCCCACTGACAAATCCATAGAGTCTGCTGTTCTCCGGGTTGTCGACGTCTATATAACCGCCTGTTGAAAGTGCATTGAAGGAGTTGGCAGTACTCAGATCAGGTGCTATGCCGCCGGAACTGTGGCAACCGCTCAGGCTGCAACTTTTTTCAAATAACGGGACGATATCAGCTGCAAATGCCACATCCCTGGTTATTTCCAGATCATTACTCAAATCAACTGTTGTGCCTTTGTAACAACCTGGTGCAAAAAATACAGCGAGCGAAATAATCGCCAATACCAGTACTATTCTTTCCGTAGTCATGATCATTAATTTTAGATGAACAAAAAGAGAAGAACAGTAGGCTATTTTTCAAATTGTAAAAGCAGATTGGCTTTGATGGCGTGTGCAGGGCCGGTATTGTTGAAGATCGCTACTCCAAATGGATGGTCGTCCAAAGAAGAGAAATCCACGTCCTGGTTTTTAGTATCGCCTGTTTTTAATGCCCTTTTGAATTCCAGAATCCAGCCGGTTCCGGTATGTATGCCGACACAGGTTATATCTCCGCGGCTTCCAACAAATGGGGAAGTAGAGATACCCGGAATGGCTTTGCTGCCGATGCCTGTGCCTTTTCTCTGAAATTCAATATCTGCGTTTGGGTCGATGGTACCTCCATCGTAAGTGAGTACACCATTTTCATCTACCGCAGTAATCAACTTGGCCGTACTGTTGTCGATTTCAGATTGCAAAATCCAGTAGTAGCCCGTGCGGTTGGGGATCACATACTTCGGTACGTTGGTACTGGTAGTTGTTCCGGTGATAACCAATGATTGTGAATTAGCTACGTCCCCACCGGCTGTTTTATCATCACTTTTCCTACCGTTCGGATAAGTGTCATCCTGATACTGGTCATCAAACATATTATTGACATTCATCCGGGTTGCTTTCCAGTGCCACATATCAACACGTTCGCTGGGTGAATTGGTGTAGTGACGGGCAAATCCATCGGCAGCGCTTAAACCCGTATGACATGATTTGAAACAAGTCGCATTGCTCCATCCGGCTACGGAATTATTTACATCCCACAACATGCCTAATTTGTCTTCCCCGAATGCGTCGCGTGCGATTGTGCCGTTCGCATTAAAAGTGGGTGCTCCACTTTCCAGCGCCCATTTTTTGGTAGCAGGGTCAAAATACCAGGGCTGCCGGGCTAAGGAATGGGAAGGATCATTCCATTCGGCTAAAAAATAGATGTTTTGCGCATCATAAGCAGACCGAAGGGTAACGTTGTGATATTTGCCAACTAAGCTCCTGAATACATCGCCTCCCGGATCGGGAACGACCGTTTCGATTTCCAGTTTAGCGCTTTTATCCCATATAGCATCAATGGCACCGTCAAGCGTTGGCGCCGTGGCAACTTTTTGAGCCAGCAGCACATTGGCGCCGACAGTTTCTTTATCCAGTCCCAGTATAGTATCGTCTTGCCGGCAATATGATAGAAAGACAAGAAGCCCTGCCAATAGGGTAAACACGAGTGTGGTTTTACGTACGTTTTTCATAATGCAATGTTTAAACGGTTTGAGTCAATGTGAAGGCCGAAACGGGCAAGCAAATACTTGTAAAATATTCTACTCACACCCGTCAACGACTTTATGACACAAAGGTGACCGTCAAAACATTCCACATCGGTAAGCCTAATCATGTTTGAACATGACGTTTGTCATAAACGCGTAAAATGTTAAGGGGAACGTTTCTGCCAATGGTGGTAATTTCCTAATAAAAGGGCGACAAAGTCCCTATTTCACCTTTTTGAACGGGCTTTTCATTTTGATTGCTATGCGGCATGTTTGTGGTTGCACAGGGGCGTGACGAATGTCATCCTACACCCTAACCTCCGTCACCAAATCTCTTTTTTTCGCACCGGTACATTTGTACAAAAATTAGACGATATGAAATTTAAATTCTTGTCCCTCTTCTTATTTGCCGCTTCATTCGTTTTTGGACAGGCAAATTATCAAGTAACAAATTTTTCTTTGGTTATCAAAGGGACTTCCAATCTCCATGACTGGGAATCTGCCGCAAAAGAAG
>JALHPW010000145.1 GCA_022842255.1 Saprospiraceae bacterium
TGTCGCATCCCAGATACGAGTTAAGCGTAACATTGAAAGTACCACCCGAGGAAAAAGTTTGCCCGGCACACTCCACCGTGCGATTCTGGCAAACATCCACCATTTCAATGGTCTCGGAATCCTCCCCAATCGTAATAGGGAGACAAAGGTTGGGTGCATTGGGGCAGAGGAGCGACTGGGCGCAAACTTCGGCAGGGCCAGCAGTCTGCCACTGTACCGAAATGGAAGAACCCACGCTGTTACCCAAGATATTACCCGCAGAAGGTGGGTTTATCGTCCAGGTAGAGGTGCTGTTGGTGGTATAGTTGCTTACCGGAGCGGAAGGAAGGCATACGTTATTGGTTGGGCCGTTGATGGTCGGATTTACCCCATTGATGGAGTAATCGCATACCGCCCCTGCACTTCCATCAATACAGATATAGTAGACATTTCCTGGAATAAGGCCTGTGGCTACCAGGTTCTGACAAGTTCCACTGGGAATATCCCCCAAACAAGGCGAGACAAACTGAAAAGTCACACAATCCAGCGTGGACAATACGGCCGCTTGGATACCATTGCCCTCAGCGCAACCGTAGGTACAAATTTCAAAGGTCGCGGTTGCGGCATCTGCCGTAAAAGCGAAAAAGTGGTTGTTGTGTATCGCTGAACACCAAGGCGCTGGGAAAGAAACCGGGGCATCAAAGGTCGTTGCACCAAAATAACAATCAAGTGCTGCAGGGTTGGGCAAGATACAGGCATCCATAGCATTGACTGCCGGCACTGGAAGTGCACATTGATCTACGCTGCATTGCGCAAACAAACGGCTGTTCCAAAAAACGAGCAAAAGGATTGCCCAAAAACAGGAGTAGAGTTTTTTCATACAATATTGATTTTGAAAATACCAATTAGGCATTGGTAGCTTTTAGTGTCAATTAACTTTGCCAAAAAGTAACAAGATGGGCAGAAGGGTTCAAAACGCTGCCTTGGCTTTTCAACTAATACAAATTTTTCGAGAAGCCATCTTCCATGTGGCCCCCGTTTGGAAAAGCAAGAAAATTAAGCGCAATAATGGAGCGGATTAAAGCCAGGCCACAAAAGGTTCCTCAAGAATCCGTTTCAATTCCACCATAAAACGAGCAGCATCCCCGCCATTGATCACGCGGTGATCCCAACCGATGGTCATCGGCATCATGAGCCGCGGCTCAAAAGCACGGCTGGTTTCGTTCCAAACAGGCTCCATCTGTGCAGCTACAATACTGAGAATGGCCACTTCCGGCCAGTTGACGATAGAAAGCATGTTCGTACCGCCAATCCCGCCAATATTCGAGATGGTAAACGTACCACCCGTGATATCAGCCATGGTAATCTTACCGCCCTTGGTACGGGTACTGATATCGCCCAAGTCAATTGAAAGTTGGGTCAAACTTTTTTGATCGGCGTTTTTGATATTCGGCACATACAACCCGGCCGGGGTATCCACCGCGATGCCGACGTTGATGTATTTTTTGTAAATTACCTCATTGGTCTCCACATCCAAACTGGCGTTGAACTGTGGCATCCGGCGCAACAAAATGGCCACGGCTTTGGTCAGGATAGCCGTCATGGTCAGACTGCCCCCAGCTGCCTTCACCTGTTCCTTGTATTGCTGCCGCAGGGCTTCGATGTGGGTAATGTCGGCTTTTTCGGAGATCCAGGCATGTGGGATGGTGTTGGTCGAGTACGACATCGCCTCCGAGGTCTTTACCCCAACATTGGTTTGGGCCTTGCGCTCTGTTTCGCCAAATTTGGAAAAATCAGGCAAGGGCCTGCGGGCCATTCCGCTGCCGGCCATCGCCGAACCACCACCTGCATCGAGCTTGCGTTTCACATAGTCCACCACGTCTTTGTAAGAAATCCGGCTAGCCCCATCTGCTGGGCGCACATCGGAGAGGTTGACTCCCAATTCTTTGGCACGTTTGCGTGCAAGCGGGGAAGTGCGCAGGGGCGAGTTGGAACTGGCTGGAGCTGGAGATTGGACCGCCGGCTCGGCAGGTGCTGTAGGCTGTGGCGCTGGAACCGCTTCTGTAGCCGCAGGGGCAGCAGGAGCAGTAGGGGCCGAAGTTGCAGAAGTTGCTGCTGCTGCGGGCGCTGCAGGGGTTGAACTGCCGCCCTCTTCTGCCTTGAGCTTGAGGATCAGGCTGCCTTCGCTCACCTCATCGCCCTTTTTGACAAGGATCTCTTCCACCACGCCTGCCGCGTCAATCGGCATTTCGGCATCCACCTTGTCGGTACCTACGACAATGACGATTTGTTCGAGCGCGACTTTATCGCCCGGTTTTACCAATATTTCGGTCACTTTGCCACTCACGCCATCACCGAGCGATGGCAATTTGTATTCGTGAAGCATACGCTGCGTTGCTGTTTTTGCTAAAATGTAGAGCGGGCAAAGATGCAGCGAGTTGCTGGGAAAATGGTTGTCTCCGGCTTAGAAATAATAATTTGCCCCAACATTTAATCCCAGCAAATATCGTTCGGGAAGTCGGCGGCGGGTATTGTCCTTTCGTGCGAAATCGCCCAACAATGCCGACTCTGCTACAAAGCTAAGCTGTTGGTTCAATTTGAATTCCATTCCTGCCGAGAGCCAATAGCCCAAGAAAAACTTCTTTGGATTCAGTTGAAGGGTATAGCCATCAGTCCCCATCACGGGTTGAAACCTCGCATTTTGGGATACCAGTGCTGATATATCGAGTTCGTTTTTCAACATAAAATTGCCCACAAATCCGGCCTTTGTTTGTCCTTGCCAGCGGCCTTTCCCAAACCGATAGCCCGCCAAAACCGGTATACGCAGCAATTCTGTCCGTTCAGTGGTGTTGATTTTCAAACCCACCGGCTCGTCGTCGGAAGGTGGACCGCCCGTTGTTTGTTCCATACGCAAGCTCACCTCCGCGGTGCCCCCATAAGTGTTGAGATCGTAATTGAAGCCGCGCCGGTTTCCATTTTGCCCTTGGTGAATCCCATCGCCAAACCTGAACCTTGGTGTATGCGAGGCCGCTCGGGTCGTTTTTTGATACCCGAGTCCGCTTTCCAGAAACCATGGCCCGTCCCCTTTTTTGCCAGCTTTTAGCCAGTAAATGGAAGAAAACCCAGCTCCTTCCTGTTTGCTTTTGAAGGCGGGTCGCCCTGGCCGACCAGTTGGGGTATGGGTCTTTTCGTGGGCGAACAAGAGACTGGTCTGAATGCCCAGGTACCAGTGGTTTGGTTTTTGAACAGGCACAATAATGCGCTCGGTCAGGCTTGTCAACCTAGCCATAGAGCGCTCCATAAAGGGATTGGAGATGGGTATCGAGATAAGGTCAAGTGGAATGTCTGGAATATTGGAAGGTTGTATAGCGGGTGTGACGGCTTGTTCAAGGTTGGCGGTGCTTGAATTGTCCACGAAGTTGCTGGACTGCGCTTGGGGCATAGGTTCACGGGGCTTCACAACATCTTGCTTTTCCAACAAGACTTTGGGAGACAGTGCAATTACAGGTTGTTTTTCAGGTTCTTTGGATAAAACGGCTGGGGCCGATATACTGGAATGGGTGCTGCGTTGAGTGTTGTTTTTATCGAGGACATTTGACGCTGGTTGTTGTGTTGAAGGGTTTAGGGGGTTGGCATTGGTTTGCAACAGCTCGGGAACCCAATTGGTGGATGAAGTTTCTTGCCCGGGAGCGGTTTTTTCAGAAAGTACCCGAAGTTTTTCCTCGTAATACAAGCGCCCACAAATGAGGGTCGAGAACAGCACTACAATAATGGCTGCTGCCACCGCCTGCCAGCCGTATCGAGGCAACCACAAAACCGGCCTCCGGTCATCCGAAACGGGAGGCAATTCGCCTTCAACCCGGCTCCACATATCCGTGGAAGGGTCCTCCTCGTAGTCCTCGAAGGATTTGCGGACGTAATCGTCCAGTTTGTCGTCGTGTATATTTTCTTCCATGATAATCAAGTTGTTAGGCTGCTTTCCAGCAATTTTCTGAAATGTGCTTTTGCCCTGAGCAGTTGCGACTTGGAGGTACCGACCGAGATATCGAGAATTTCTGCGATTTCGGGGTGTGAGTAGCCTTCGAGCACATGTAAGTTGAAAATGGTACGAAACCCGGGCGGCAGTTGCTGTAGGATTCGAATCATGTTTTTGGCCGGTGGTTCCTCGGAATGAAACTGTTCTGGCTCGTCGGGGAAATCCTGTCCATCCAATTCCGTGGTGATAAGGTTGCGCTTTTGCTTTTGTAGGTGCTGCAAGGCAGTATTGACAAACACCTTGCGCACCCAACCTTCAAAATTGCCGGCTCCAGTGTATTGCTTCAAATCGCGAAACACTTTCACAAACCCTTCCTGCAAAATATCTTCTGCATCCTCCCGGCTGTTGGCATATCGGAGGCATAAGGCAAACATCTTGCCCTTAAAGCACTCAAAAAAATGCTTTTGGGCAAGTCGGTCGCCGCGGAGGCAGGCTTGTAAATTGGGTTCGGCCATGTTTTTTCGTTCAGCGTGCATACGCGCACCAACAAGGTAGGTAATGCCAAAATGCGAGGGGTTGCATGGGGCCGGATTTTTTTTCGGCCCGGAAAAACCCAAAACCATAAGTTCGAAAACTTTTTTTCTGCAAATGCAACCCCTGCCAAAAGTCCTGACCTAATCCATCAAATGCAGTTCAAAAAGCGGCATCCATTCCGGCTTCATTTGAACCATCTAACCATCACACTTTCAAAATTCTTTCAAACAATGGTAAAAGCACTTAAATTTCTCCTGCTGCCACTGGTGGCGATGTTGACCATCTTCGTTGCCTGCAACAAATCAAACGACCTCAGCACTGAAGAACTCGTAGATCAAGCGCTTTACAGTGCCCAAGAACGCGGAGGCATGGGTCGTTTTGGTTGTTACGAGCTGGTTTTCCCGGTTACGATCGTACTGCCCGATTCCACCACCGCCGAGGTGAATTCTTATGAGGAGATGAAACAAGCACTCCGCACCTATTTTCAGGCCAATGGAGGTGGCGGCCACCATGGCAACCGCCCACATATTTCTTTTCAATTCCCGATTTCGGTAGTATCGCAAGATGGGGAAATCATCACCGTGAATTCGCAGGACGAACTTCGTGCCCTGCGTGAGGAGTGCGGTGGCGGCACCTTTGGCAATCATGGCCCACAGGGACACGGCCAACACGGGTTGTCTTGTTTTGAAATAGTGTTCCCAATCACGGTTCAGTTTCCGGATGGTACTACGGCCGAAGCTGCCGATCGTCAGGCCTTGCACCTCCTGATTCGCACCTGGAAGCAAAACAATCCAGGAGCTACCGAGCGCCCACAGATTGTTTTCCCTATCACCGTAAAAATGGACGACGATGGCTCCTTGGTGACAGTAAATAGTCGTGAAGAATTGCGGCAGCTAAAGGAAGATTGTGAGTAGGGTTTAGGGTTTGAGCGTTTAGGACTTGTGCTCCGAAAAGTTCTTGGAACATCTACTTTACCGAGCACAAGTCCTAAACCCTAAACCATCCCTCAAAGCATCCGCTCAAAAAGCTGGTGAACACCGCGCTCGATTTGGTCGAAAGAAGCATCGGCTTTGTAAATGGCCATCATATCGGCCAGCACCTTGTCTTTGTCGGCCTGGGTTTTGCAGTATTTTTTCCCATAAAGCAAAATGAGATCCAGAGCCTCATTGTCGCCGCAGCTTTGAAATACGGTTTTGATTCGGGAAAAATCTTCCGATGAAAGGGTCGGAATGATACGTTTTTCCTCTTCCTGCGTAATACGCCCGTCCGCGTTGGCAGCATAAAGCATGGTGAACGCGTGAAATTCGGCGTAAGTCCAATTGTCGGTCTGGTTGGCCATGATTCTAGGTGAAGATTGATGCGAATACTTTTTTGGCGGCGAAAGTTACCGAAGTTCGGACATTTAGGCATGAAAACCTTCTTTCACTTCTTGGCCACGCTCATTGTGTATGCGATGTTCGACCTCGCTTGGCTCAATCTTTTTGCCAAAAACTTCGTAAACCGACAGGTAGGACACTTTCTCGCCCCAAAACCAGACTTGGTGGCGGCCATCATTTTTTACCTGATTTTCACAATAGGGCTGCTATATTTTTGCATTTGGCCAGCTACCAGCCAACGACAAGCCTGGTTCAACGGCGCACTATTTGGACTGGTCACTTATGGAACCTATGAACTGGTGAACAAGGCTTTGCTCGACAAATGGCCGCTGCCACTCGTACTGGTGGATATGGCTTGGGGGGTATTCGTGGGGGCCGTGGTGAGCTGGCTTGGGTTTAGGATGCAAGGATTGCTGGCAAACCGGCTTTAAACCTGCGGAATTCAACGGATTAAGGTCAGGTCGCCGTGCAGCACCACCGGTACGCCATTCAACAATTCTACTTCCGCTACCCAAACAAAGACTCCGGGGCCCATGTCTTTCCCCCTAAAAGTACCGTTCCAGCCCGCAGACCGGTCGTTGGTTTTGAACGCCCGGTTTTCAAACACCATATTTCCCCAACGGTCATACACCCCCATTCGCAACACATTCAATTCGTCTTTTGAAAAAAGGGTGAACGCTTCGTTCCCATCCGCAGAATCGGGTTTTATCACATTGGGCGCGTACACGTTGGGCCTTACCTGCACCAAAATCCGGTCCTCCGCCGGACAGCCCGCAGCATCAAACACCGTCAAGGAGATCCAGGTAGTGCCCTCAGCATGCAATGTGTAAAAAAGGCAATCAGGGCAAAGCAAACTATCCCTTGGCTCCCATACCGCAGTTACAATGGGTCGATCGGGCACACCATTGAACGTGGCGATATCGCCCGGATACAGTGGTTCTGGCAACGCATTGGGCACGATGTGTACCGCAAAACTGTCCGGCTGACCGATAGAAATATCCAGCGGCCGATTGTAACACCCAGTTGAATCCCGGACCACCAGGGTGTAATTACCGGCCACCAGGGTATCCACCTTCGGCGTGTGGGAGAACCTATAGCCCCCGTCTACCGAGAACTGATAAGGCGGAATGCCCCCGGAAGGCACCCCAAAATCAAGCTGTCCATCTGCAAACCCATAACACGAAGGTTCCTCCACCGTGTAGGGGAATACCGGGGAATTGAACACCGCCGTCACGGTATCTGGGGCAATTTCGTTGCGGCGGCATACCCCGAGATATCCAATGGCGCGATAAAGTCCGGGCGCATAGGCAATCAACATCGTGTCCAGGCCATATTGTAAAACCGAATCCTCATACATCCACTGCACCCCGTCAAAATGGCCGCTGGCCAGGAGCGTATCCGGGCAAACGCCATCCCCCAGGATGGTGAGTTCCAAGGAAGGCTTGTTAACCTTGGTAAAACCGGAAAAAAATCCGGCGAAACTGGCCGGCTGGTTTCGTCCGTACAACCCAACCTGAACCGCTCCTTGAGCCGTCACGCTAACCAATTGGGGAAGGTTGTTCTGGGAAAACATCATCAAGGGGCGGTAAGTCACAAAATCGGGATTGCCGGTTACAGTGGCTGGGGCACCTATAGAAGTGAGGACGCCGTCCACCCGCAACTCAACCGTCGAATCGCGCATGGCCGTAATCATCATCCCGCCGTCGAAAGACATGGTTCCAATCAGGTTGGGCAGGTAAATATTATCCACTGTATTTGGGATCCCACAAGAAAGCGGCGGCACAAAAATCAATCCTGCCGTCCGGTTTTGGTCGTCGCCAATACTCGTCCCTCCCACCATTTGGTACAGATACGCCGGCTCAGAGGTCCGGATGTACATGTTACCCTCCGCGGAATAATTGGAGGTAGCCACACTGAAATATTCCCCGGCATCCAGGATGGTGGTTGGGCTGGACAACCCATTTAAATAAACGGCCGTTCCATCATAATGTGCCACAACAATCGGATGTTCAAGCACTTGTGAGCCGTTCCCTTTACAAAGGATGTACTCTTTTCCCACCAGTTCGACCGGGACAATTTGGTCAATTCCAATATCGTGGGCCGTAAAAACCACGGGGGCTCCAAGCCAGGACCCACAGTTTACGGCCACGGGTTTGGAACTTTTCAAGAGCGTGCCCATGAACCCGTTGGGTGGCTGAATGGCAGCCCCTGCTTGGATGTACTGTGAAAAAACGATGCATTCCCCTTTTTGCAGAACAGCGCTTACGGGTGCTGCGAGCAATGTTTCCGTGTTGTTCACCCGAAATCGGGTGGCCGGATCGAAATCCGAAAGCGCAATTTCAGTAGAATCTTCTGTGGCCATGATACCGATAAAATTGGAGCGCCGGTCCATATCGTCTTCAGCCTGAATCAGGTGCCCGATGCGAAAGGTAGTCCCCAAAGCAGCCCGACCCTTGCAGGTAAGGTCGCCCGCATGTCGTTGGGTACTGGCATGGGTTCTAAAATAGGCATAAAACGGCTCTGGTCCATCGATGACAAGCCCTTTTCCCAGTTGTGGTTTGTGCAGCGCGCTTTGCGGAACCAGTGTTTTGGTGTTGTTCGTACTGCCCAAATCCATTCGGAAGGGTTGCGCATTGCTAATGGTGGCCGTTGCCAAAAGCACCCCTGCCCCATCGCGGATACTGACTGAAAAGGGCTGCTGTGCGGGTGTAGACAAATACAAGAACTGGGGTCCATAATCGTCCCGGGCATGCATCGGCGGGAGCCAGTGGATGGTGTCCAATTGACCAAAAAGCGTTACTTGTTGGAGGACGAGTATAACAACAAACCAAATACGAATCTGGGCCATGGGCAAAAACGATTGGTTTTAGAACCACTCCAAAACCTCTCAAAAATAAAGGTTTTGACTGGAGAAGGAGCGAAATTTTGTGCCACAATGCGACACTAAGGGTTTGTGCCATACTGGCGCGTTGAAAACAACCCAATCTGTGCGCGCACATATTTTCGGATATTTGCCCCATGCCGTTTACCATCCTTTTTTCTGATGAGCATTTTGTGGCCATCAACAAGCCCCCAGGAATACTCATGCACCGCACCCGCATCAGTGAGGACAATGTATTTGTGGTCCAGCTCCTGCGCGATCAGATAGGGCAACGTGTGTATCCCGTACACCGGCTCGACCGCGCTACATCCGGGGTATTGATATTGGGTAAAACCGCTGACGCCGCCGGACGATTGGGCGAACAGGTAATGGACAAAACGGTAGAGAAAAAATACATCGCCATTGTGCGCGGTTGGGTGCCGGAGACCGGCACAATAGACTACGCGCTTGAAGATCCAGATTCTGGCAAAGGCCGGCTGCCGGCCATCACCCATTTCGTGCGGCTGGGCACTTCTGAAATTGACCATCCCATCGGCTTAAGACATAAAACAGCCCGCTTTTCCTTGGTTGAAGCCCAATTGGAAACAGGCCGTCGCCACCAAATCCGCAAACACTTTGCCCACCTCAACTACCCTGTTATTGGCGACAAACGCCACGGCGATGTGAAACATAACACCTATTTTCGCGAGGTATTTGATTTGCGCAGGATGTTCTTGCACAGCCTGTTATTGTCGTTTCAACACCCATTTACCAACCAACCTACCACCATCAGCGCCCCGGTGGATGAGGTTTTTGAAAATACGCTTCGTTTGTTGGAGCTC
>JALHPW010000146.1 GCA_022842255.1 Saprospiraceae bacterium
CACACGCGGGGGGGCCCCTGGGCAATAACCGGGGTGGGAGCTTGTCTTTCATTCCCGAGCACCAGCAGGTCCCGCTTCTTCATCGCTCACGCTGTGGTTGCGACGATACTCGGTGGGGGTCATCCCGGTGGCTTTTTTGAAAGCGGCGTTAAACGAAACCTTGTTGTTGAAGCCCACGAGATAGGCGATTTCGATGACATGAAAATCGCTACGGGTGGTTTCTGCAAGTAGGTTTTTGGCCTCTTCCACGCGGAGTTGGTTGACGTACTCAAAAAACGAAGTGCCCAACTGTTCGTTGATTACTTGTGATACATGGTGTTTGCTGGCACTCAATCGGGCAGCAAGTTTGTCAAGACTGATTTCCGCATCATGATACATCCGCTCTTCCCGCATCAGGAGCTCAAGGTTTTGAAGCAGGGAGCGACTGGCCTCCGGTGTAAGTCCAGAATTTTTATATTTGGTTGGGGCCGCCGGTTCGTTCCATTGAAAGCCCTCGAAAACTGCCGGTTGCACATACCCTGAATAGGCAATGAGGTAGATCATGGCCGTCATGACTGCCGAAATATGATAATCCCAACTCGCATTGAAAAAGGGAAACCGGATGAGTATGAAATAAGAAAGGTATCCCAAGACGAAAACGAGGTAAAACCCAGTCAACAACTTCGCCCAGGCCGCCGTATTCCCAACCCTCGGTTGGCGCCACACATACGCCAGGTTCCAGCCCGCAAAACCCAATATCCAAATCATCCTAGCCCAGAATTGGGCACGCAATAACCAGCTTACCCCAGGAAAGCGGGATGCTCCAGCCAAGATGGATTGTTTGGAGGCGGTGTCTGACAAATACCATTCCCCCAAAGCAAAAACGGCAAAAAGAAAGGGCAGTAAAAGCCAGGCATCCTGTTTCCGCAAAGATTTCCCTTCGTAAATCGCACGCAGATAGAGCCACACCATGGGTCCGTAGAGAAACGGAAAGGGCACACTCACATTCGCAATGTGTGGGTAATCGTGGATGTACCGTGTCCAGTACAACACGTATTCCACCAAGGTCAGCGCGAACAAAAAAAGCAGGGCCGACAGGAGGCGATTCGCAAGCGGATGGCCACGTCGCCAGCGCCACAACACGATGGCCGTGAAAAAACCCTGCACCGCTGCAATGAGGAACACAATGGTCCAGGTATCGAAAGAGGGGCTTTCCTGCATGGATATTTTGAGTGCGAAAAAACGGAAAACCTTTCCGGGAAACGTCAATCTTTATCGGAATTGACTTTTTAGGGCAAAAACCAGGGGAATTTCGGTGTCGATTCTTTCACCAAACAAATTGACACAACACATGAAACGGTTTTTATTGCCACTCCTTCTGTTCCCTTGGATCTTGAATGCCCAAACCATTTTCACCAAAGTCATTGCCCCAAACAACCCTTTGCTCAATTTCACCAACACTGCCGGCAACTATAAAGGCTGTGTTTGGATTGACCTCGACCACGATAACCGACCGGATGCCTTCGTGAGTCAAAAGTTTTTGTTCCGAAACCTTGGGGACGGAAATTTTGAGCAACTGGCCGATGTGGCAGGCGTGACCCTTGGGCAAGCCGCTTCGGGCTCCAGCTGGGGCGACCTGGACAATGATGGAGACCTGGACTGTATCACGGCGAGTGTGGTGTCAGGTCTTCACTACAATCTGGGAAATGATACGTTTGAACTCAAGAACACCATCCTGCCAGAATTTGCAGATTATCGGGCCTGGGATTGCGCCTTGGCGGATGCAGATAACAACGGTCGACTTGACCTGTTTTTTGCCCATGCCGACAATTTTCCACAAGGAAGCATTCAGCAACCCTGCAAGTTTTACTTGCAAGGCAGCGACGGTGCCTATACGCTGGTAACCGGCTATGAATTTGCCAGCGAGTTCAAGCCCTACACCATCCCCGTCTGGACGGATTATGACCTGGATGGGGACGTGGATTTGTTTATTGGGACCGGACCTGGGGGAGCACCCGGACCTGATTTTTGTTACCGCAACCTGCTGAAAGAAAATGGGGTGTTTTCCCTTCAACGACTTACCGCAGCGCCATTCAATGCCCAGCAGGATGGACAGGTGTACAATGCCATTGACTTTGACAACGATGGGGATTTCGACATTTGCCTGAGCAATTATGCAGGGGCTAAAACCCGGTTTTATGTCAATAATCAAGGTACATATACCGAAACAAACACCCCTTTCACCGTCCAGGGCCAATTATTGGCCAATGCTTGGGGCGATATGGACAACGATGGGGATTTGGACGTGCTCATTACGCGCGATAATCCGACGAGCGTCGTCTATTACCAAAACCTCGGCAATTCGTTTGCAGCAGCCCAAACCGCCGCAACGGTCAACACCAATGCATGTGGGCTGGCGCTTGCCGATTATGACAACGATGGCGACCTGGATTTTTACATCAATGGAGCTACTACCGGGCGCTCGTTGTTCCGGAACGATACCTTGACAGGCAATCGCAATTGGGTACAAATCACCTTGCAAGGGGTTCAGAGCAACCGTTCAGCGATAGGCACCTTACTTCGTTTGAAAGCAACCATTGGCGGGCAGTCGGTATGGCAAATCCGAGAAGTTTCGGCCCACAATTCCTTCCAAAGCCAACATGATTTGCGTCAACATTTTGGGTTGAACGATGCTTCGATCATTGACTCGCTTGAGGTGAGGTGGCCTTCTGGGCTGGTGCAGCATTTTACTGGGCTCAGTACCAATCTATTTTATAAAATCATTGAAGGTCAAGCCATTAGTCCAATAGTTGGCACGATTCAGCCCAGTCTGGGCCTAGAATTGAACATACGCCCCAACCCCGTAAGCCGCGAATTCACGCTGGATGCCGAGTCTAAAATACGTGGATTGGAAATGTTTGACAGCACAGGCAAAGTGATGCCCATAAAAATTACCCCACAGGACAAATCTGCACTGGTTTGGATTTTGGGCAATCCGCCCTCAGGAGTGTATTTCGTTCGCGTTCGATTTGAAAATGGAAAGATAGGCTTAGGCCAAGTGGTAATTAGGTGAAGGTCGGGAACAATACCCGGCAACAACATTTCATGACTATGAAAACAATAAGGGCATCCGTCGCAATGATGGATGCCCTTTTTTATGCCGGAAAGGTTGAATTAGGCCTTCCAACCCAGCATGTTATTATCTGATCAAAGTCGTATTCCCCTTAAATACCTCCCGCACCCCGTCCACATATTCAACCTCCAGGATCCAGACATACACGCCTGGTTCGCAGGGTTGTCCGCGGAAATTGCCATCCCAGCCCTTGGTTTCATCATTGAATGCAAAATCTTTCAACTGGAACACCATTTCTCCCCATCGGTCGAATATCTTGAAATCGGCAGCTTTGGAGGTGCTTTGGCCATGTACGAGCAATAGGTCGTTGGTGAAATCTCCATTGGGCGTAAAACCAGTTGGCACAAACACCTTACGCGGCTTATCCACCGAGACCCTGATTTGATCTTCGGCACGGCAACCCAAGGAATCTGTGACCACCACTTCAAAATAGGTAGGGAACTCAAGGGAATACACCGATGGATTGCGACAATCCAGGCAACTCAGCCAGATACTGTCGGCCAAACTCCAGGCGTATTGTGGTACACCACGTGCGTTTTGTACTACCGCGTTCAATTGGGTATCCTCTCCAAACAGGATTTGAATGTCCGGGCCTAAATCCACTAAAATTTGGGCAGGTTGTGTGACTTCAATGGGGGCAAGCACGAACGCGCAGCCGTGGTTATCTACAATTTTTGGAACGAAATTGCCCGCCGAGATGCCGATTTGAATCGAAGAGCCATTGGTAGGGCCATCATCCAAAGCATATCGGTAAGGAGGCGTGCCACCCGCTCCAGTCAAGAAAATACGTCCATCATGGCCACCATAACAGCGTGGCGGTTCCATGGCAGCGGTGCCCGACAAGGGTGCATCCGGCTGACCCACTTCTACGGAACCTGGTGTAATACAGCCGTTTGCATCGGTTACGCTCAGTGCGTAAACGCCCGCTGGCAGGTTTGAAAGCGTCGTGTTTTGGGTGCCATCGGCCCAAGTAATTTGATAGGGCCCCACCCCACCCGAAGCAGTGGCTTTTGCACTACCTGTACTTTCCCCAAAACATCCGGCATCTGTGGGTTGGATTTGTACCCGAAGCTCGCTCGGCTCGCCAATGGTTACGCTTGAGGTGCCTGGACAACCGTTTATGTCCGTGATGGTCACGCGATACGTACCCGCCACAAGCCCTTGTGCCACTGAATCGGTTGGAGTAGTACCAGCGTTCCAAAGCCATTGATAGGGTGCGGTGCCACCATCTGCCCTTGCAGACGCCCAGCCCGTGGCATCTCCCTTGCATTTCACGTCCGCAAATCCCGTCACAGAGGTTTCAAGCGGGAGCGGATTGCCCACGGGCACGGTAGCGGTGGCGGTACAGCCGAGATTGTCGGTGGCAGTCACCACATAGGTTTTACCGCCTTGAAGACCGGTCACGTTCAAGCCTGTTTTGGGCGGAGTTGTATTCCATTTATAGGTAAAATCAACAATATCAGCGGGTGTTGCGCCGTAGAAAATAGAAATAATGGCACCTGTTCCATCAAATCCATCGTGGCAACCAGGAGCCTGCGCTTCGGCATAGGTATTCAACTCCTCCCGTTGCCGGATAAGGGTTTCTCCAGTGGTTTTACAGCCATTGCCATCTGTAATGGTAACGTGATAGACATTGGAGGACAGGCCAGTGGCTGTTTGGGTGGTTTGATTATTGGCATCCCATAAATAGGTGTAAGGATTGGTGCCACCTGTTCCAGTAACGGTAGCCGTACCATTGGTGCCCATAAAACAAATGGTATCCGAAATGGCCGGCAACGCCAATGTCAGTTCAGCAGGCTGTATAATATTCGCTGTCAGGGTGCTGGTACAGCCATTTTGATCGGTAACCGTTGCGGCATATTGTCCAGCAAACAGGTTGGCCAGGTTAATTCCATTACCGGTATATCCATTAGGGCCAGTCCAAGTAGCGCTGTATTGGGGGGTTCCGCCTGCCGCATCGATGTGCAGTGCCCCTGTGTTGTTCCCAAAACATTTGACCGATTCGGGGGTAGCAAAACTGGTCAGGAGCGCAGGTTCCGTTACAATCTCGGTTTTTACTTGCGAACAGCCTTGTCCGTCCGTGGCCGTTACGGTATAAGTACCGGCAGGGATATTCGTAATACCTTGATTGATTTGGCCGGTGTTCCAGACAAACACAAAAGGTGTGGTGCCACCCACGGCATATGTGGTCAATTGTCCGTTGGATAGCCCGAAGCACGATGGGCTTTTGTTCAGGGCCGTTAAGATCTGAATGGCTGCCGGTTCAAACACCGTCATGGTGCTAATTTCCTGACAACCATTGAAATCGGTAACCGTGACGGAGTACGTTCCCGGCAATAAATTCGAAATCGAGTCCGTGGTCAAAGTGTTGCTCCACAAATAGGTATAAGGTTCCACACCACCACTTGGGTAAACGGCTGCCGTACCCGTAGCAAGTCCAAAGCAGGTAACATCATTGGGGGAGGCTGTGGCAAAAAGTTCGGGAGGTTCAACCAGGGTTACGGAGGCGGTGCTGACACAAATGGCACCAATACTGGTTACGTTTACCGTATAGGTTCCGGCGCTCAGGTTGGTGATGGTGGCAGTGGTTTGTCCATTGCTCCACAGGTAGTTGTTGTTGCCGGGAGCTGTCACAGCTAGGCTTCCTTTTTGGCCATAACAATTGATGGGCTGGACGATGGTAGCGGATGCGTCCAATGATCCAACACTCAATTCGATGTCTTCCGACACCGTACAACCATAAGAATCGGTGGCCGTAACGCTGTAAATACTGTTTTGTGAAACGGTGGCAATCGGGTTCGGGCAATCTACACAGCTCAATCCGGTACCGGGCGACCAGGTATAGGTCACGTTATAGCTCGGTTCAAAAGTGATGGTCCAATCCAGCAAAGTGCCATTGATATTGTTTTGATCGTCGGTCAGGCGCAGCCGCCAGTTGCCATTGGTAGGTTCGCCGTACAAATCCGTCCACGGTCCTTCCGGCAGCCAATCCCCTGTAAACGGCGCGGCCGAGGCCGGTGCAAAGGGTCCGGGGAAACTAACGAGCGTTGTGGCAGTAGGCGTAAAACAGGTATTGGTATAATCGTCCCCGCTACCACCATTGTCGGTCGTCAATTCCAAAACCACCCCGTTGGGCGAAATCAGATAGGCATCCACGTCATCAATCCAGGCATGGTCTACATTGATACACACGGACCGGATGACCCCAGGCCCTACTATCAGCGGTTGTACTCCAAAAACGGCATTGGTAGAGTTCACTGGAAAGCCACCATTGGGGATGGATAAATCGTTTGAGTTCGTAAATGTTGGCGGTAATGGCACCGGTGTCGGCACCGTGGCGCTCAAAGTAACGGGGGTATTTGGCAGACAAACCGAGGTGTCGTTGAGCAAGGGTGGCAACAGAATCTTATCCCGAATGTACAAGATTACCGTGTCGCGGTTGCAAGGGTCTACTTGTACAGAAAACGCGATGGACTCCGGTATTTCAACAATCCCATCTTCAAACGCCGTGATGGGTACGGTGATGGTGGATTGTCCGGCAGGAATCGTCAAAACCGAGGGAATGGCTTGAAAATCTACACCTGCCGTAGCGGTACCGAACACGTTGAAATTCACGGAGTAGTCCTGCGCGCGAATTTCGGGGAGCGTAAAGGTCACAGAGCCCTGTACACAACCTTCGGCAATGGTACCATCGGCACTGACCGTGGCAGCATTGACCAACAACGAACCGGTACCAAAACTTTTGGCCTCCAAAAACACCCCAGAGTCGTAGGCACTATCCCCCACGTCGGCGATGGCTAGTTTAATGGTGTAGGACTGGCAGGGCGTTACGACCGCAAGGGCAGTAAAAACATCCGTAAAACCATCGTACACGGGTTGATTGCTGGAGTTTTCGTTGTCGTTGTAATACTGGACATTTAAAGGTGGGCAAGGAGCGTAGGCTGGGTTATCGGGGTGAATATTGTTGATGGTCACCGGCAGGTTCGTGCCCGGGATTTTGGCGATATTGGTAAAAGCCGGATACCCTGGCCCTTGGATAAAAAAACCAAAAACATCGTTGAAAGCACTGCAAGCGTATTCTGGGTACTCCTCCGAAGCAAAGGCGTACCGGAAACGCAGGGTGTCGGAATTGGGGATGAATGTAATGGTGTACACCGCTACGTCATTGTGGATGAGCTGGGGCTGGCCAGGGGGCGGCGGGGGCAATTGCGCTAGGAGACTTGGTTCGATGGATCCTCCAATGTTGCCGTTGTTGGCAAATGTACCGCCGTCATCTACCGCGTTGAGCGAAAACCCGCTGGTCATGATAATACCGCGTTCGATTCCCATGGAAGGAGTTCCCCCGGAAAAATAACCCACCGAACGCGGGTCGCCGTTGAATTGGATATTGGTCACTTCCACACCCTCCCCAAGGAAGACGTCGGAAATCAGGTTTTGGGGGTTGTACGGTCCCGTAACCACATCGGTGACTTGAAGGAATTGCGCGTTGGCAGAAAAGGTAAGGGCCATCAGGCCAAATACCAACAACAGTAGTGTTTGTGTCGGGCGAAATAAGCAGTTCATCCGGTGTGTAAAATTGATTGGTTAATAAATCCTGGAACTTTTGCAGGAGATTATAGGCCGGGAACGGGATGGAATACCAATGGATTAGAAGTTTGCCCGCCGAAAAGTAGCGTCTTCTCCCAATGCAACGTACGTCTTTCAACCCGAAAAATTCGTGGGAAGATACACCACCTTTGGAAAACGATGCAAAGAACTAAAAAACGGCCTTGGATGAATAAAAAAACGCAGGTTTTCGCACCAAGCGAAACCTGCGTTTTAAATTTTGTAGCGCGGGGGAGACTTGAACTCCCGACCTCGCGATTATGAATCGCGCGCTCTAACCAGCTGAGCTATCGCGCCATGCCTTTTTCAAAGCGGGTGCAAAGGTAAATCCTCTGGACATTTTTTCAAACCCCAACGCAAAAGTTTTCTAAAAACTCATTTCACCGCCTCGTACTTCGCACCTCACACCTCGTACCTCCCTACTCCTCCTTAGCCACTTCCACCCGATACCCTTCCTTGCGTAAAAGCGCCACTACACCATATTTTCCACCCAAGTGACCAGCGCCCACGGCAAAAAGCGTCGGTTTTTCGGCCATCATCCTGGCCATTACGGGTATCCAGTTCTGGTTTCTTTTTTTCAACAAAATATCTTCATACTTCCCCATTCCATCTTCTTCGCCAATCATTGATTGCATGGCGCTGATGTCTTGTTCGCGGTACAAACGCAACATTTCGTCGAGTTGGCTCTCGCCTGTGGTAAGTGAATCCATGCTCCGCAGTCCGTCGACCAGCATTTTAGCCTGTGCGGCATACGGGATGCTGTCAAAAACAGACATCTGGTAAGCTGCCGTTTCCAGTCCTGCAGATTCCAGCTTGCGACGTTTGCTCATGCGGTACAATTCCATTTCAACGGAAGTGATGCCCGCGCCGCCCATGGGCCCGCCTTCTTCATCAGAACTAAACAAGGTGCTGAGGAACATGGGCTTCATTCGCTCAAACATGCCACCAGGCAACCCTTTTTCGGCCATTTTAGCTTTCACCAACTTGTAATCTTCTGCATTCAACAGGTCTTTGAGCGTCTTGCCCCCTGCCATAAACGACTTGGTGACCAAGCTCATTTGACTGCGAAGATTGGTCATTTCCTTCATGTCAATTTCAAAGGTCACGCGGCCCACATTGTCCAGCCCCTCCCGAACGGTACCCGGCAATTCGAACTCGTCCTTCGGAATCATGTGGATGGTCCCATATAGATAGGACGGCTTTTTCAGGCCCTTTCCGCTGATTTTCCAGACCAGTGATTTTTCGGTTGGAACGATGTTTTCGGGCGTGTAAGCCACCGCTTTTTCAGCGGGCTTACAACCGATGGCTCCCAATACCAGGGAGACAAAAAGTATTGCTAAATTTTTCATAGTCAATGTGTTATGTACCCCGGAACGCTGTTCCGGGGGTAGAAGTACCCCGGAACAGAGTTCCGGGAGTTAAATGTGCCCCGGAATGCTGTTCCGGGAGCTAGATGTACGCCGGAACGCTGTTCCGGGAGCTAGTTGTACGGCGGAACGCTGTTCCGGTGATTTTACGATAGTTACGGAACGTGATTAAATGCCTTCCCCCAAGGCAGATACATGAACGCTAATTGGCTCATTTCAGCAACTTCAAAATTCGATATTCGGTGTTCGATATTCGATATTTTGAATTTTGAACACCGAATATCGAAGTATTGAATTTCTTGAATTAGCCAAAAATCTTTCATGCGTCTGCCCCCCCCCCCTCCCGGACCAGCGTTCCGGGGTTCTTTGCTCC
>JALHPW010000147.1 GCA_022842255.1 Saprospiraceae bacterium
AACCGGCTACTGGGTCCATTGGGATTCCTTGGGCGTAAAAGAACGGGAGTCTAAGTACGAAAAGGGGGAGCAGGTTTCCTACAAGACCTTTTATCCCGACGGCACTGTAAAGTTGGATACCATACTTGGTGAACCGAACCTGCTAGAATTGATGGTTCAGACCGTCCCTAGTTTTCCGTGCGACCCCAAATTTGCCAGTTTGGGCAAAGATTGTAACGAACGAAGCCTATTGACTTATTTGGCAAACAACGTGAAATATCCCCAAAGCGCCCTAAATCGAAACATCACCGGCATGGCCATTATGCAGTTTGTCGTGGACAAAGAAGGCGACGTAGTGAATGTAGAGGTGCTTCAAGGGATATGCGACGATATCAAGGCGGAGTGTAAACGGGTGGTCAATGGTATGCCCAAATGGACACCTGGTATGGCTGATGGGAAGCCTGTAAAGGTTCTCTACACCTTGCCGATTCGGTTCAAACTTGAGTAGTACGGCCTAGTGGTGAACCAATTTAGTAACCGAAAAACTAATTGGTTCACCACTAGATGTATATGAAAACCCTCCCTAGTTTTTAACCAGCTTTTTAACTTCTAAAGTCTTGCCTTGATGCTGTAACACAGCAAAGTATATCCCTTTTGGAAGATCCAACCCAAATTGCAATTGGCCCTCGGTATTTGCCAAGATTTGTGTTTCCAGTACATGGCCAAGGTTGTTCAAGAGTAGGAGCGACGCACCAGCAGCCTCAGTTATATACTCCAACCTTGTTTCCGAATCAAAAGGATTTTGTTTGACAATCAAGGTGTTAGCCAGTAATTGCTGCGCGTCAAGGCCAATAACAGCATCGCGACGGTGTGTGCTGAAAAGTTCGATTGTCACGTTGGTAGCCCCCACAATGGCTTGTCCTGGCAATATGCCAAGACCCAAATTGGGGGCACTGGCAGCAATGTCGTATGTCCCTTGTGGGAGGTTGCTAAAACTGAACGCACCATTGATATCGGTGGGTGGGGCGCTGAAATTCTGACTGCCGAAAAGCCAAACGTTGGCGCCTTCCACAGGCTGACCATCATCATGCTTGATTACCGTGCCGTTCAGGGTAGCAAGGCCGTTTGGATATAAGGGGACATTCAACTCAATCACTTCCCCCCGTTGCAAATACACGCTGGTTTCAAAATCTTGGTACCCGGATTTTGTCACGCGAACGGTGAAATAGCCTTCTGCTTGTTGGCCTGTTTTGTAAAGTCCATTGTTCGCGCTCACTTCCTGAAGCAATGGGCTGGTGCCAAGCACCTGAATCTGTGCGTTGGCCAGTGCAAGGCCCGTAAGTGCATTCGTGATTTTTCCTTCCAGGTAACAGGCGCGAACATAATTAGGGGTAATAATCCAAAGCTCGCCAGCCCCGCCTACGCTGATGTTGGAAGCGATGATATTCCCACTCGGGAAATATGGATATACGCCCCAACACCCGTCGAAACCGTCGCCGGAGCCGCTGGGGTAGGTATCGTGGTTCCCTACCTGAATGAGGTTGGCCGGCCGGGTGATGTCCACAATATTAAAACCATCCTTGTACCAGGAAGAAATGGCCCAGTTCCGCATCGCATACGTGTTGTGGACAATGCTGTTGGAGCCGGGAGTGGTTTGCATTTTGTCCAAAAATTTGATGTCAGTGGGGTCGCTTACATCATAGGATGCCAGAAATGAATTGCTGCGTTCGTCGGTGGTCAGCAAGGTTTTTCGGTCATCGCACAGCCAGGTGTTGTGGGTGAACGCATTGGGGGTGGTCTGTGTATTAATCAGCTCAGGCGCCGATTTGTTGGCCATGTTGACAATGGCAAATTGTCCGTCGTAAATATGGCCGCTGTACATCGTGTCATTGTCCACGTAGCCGTCGTGAATGTATCCAAGCTGGGTGTATTTACCCACATAAACCGGGTTATAGGGGTCTGGGTTGAGGTCGAAAATTTTGGCTCCGCCGTTGAAAAGTCCGCCGCCCCAGGCATATAAAAAGCCCTTGGTCTCGTCAATATGCAGCGCGTGGATGGTATTGAGTTGGTTCAAAATTGCACCGTCTCCTTTGTAAAAATGGCTCTGCAGGTTGGGCGAGGGAAGGTCCGAAAGGTTTACCACCTGAATGCCTTGCCCGCCTTCACTTACGATATAGGCGTAGTTTTTATAGGTTTTGATTTCTTTCCAAAGGTTGTTGGGGCCGGGTATTTGAACAATCTGCTGTGGAGTGTCTGGGTTCGTGATGTCCACGATGATCATTCCTAAGGAACCACCAACCAGTGCGTATTCTTTACCGCGGGTCTCATATCCCCAAACATTGGCGAGGGTTTGCCCGGGAAAACTGAGCTTTGAACGAAAGGTGGTATTGACGTTTTGCGCCCCAAGGGGCAAGGTTGCCAGGGTGGTCAACAAGAACAAAGTGGCGAAAGCGGAACGGAACTGCATTTGAATAATTTTTGCGCTAATGTACGGCAGACTTGGGTGCTGAACTTTGCCTTGGATGCGGATTTTGGCTGATGTCGTACATTTCCGCTCAAACCGTAATTTTTTATGCGTGAACTATTTTGTATCCTGCTCATTTTCAGCTTTTTAACAGCCAAACTTGATGCTCAAAAATCCCGATTGCCTCACCCAACGGCAGCACAGCTAGCCTGGCATGAGACGGAATTTTATTTGTTTTTCCATTTTGGGCCAAATACGTTTAGCAACCTGGAGTGGGGGCATGGAAATGAGACGGAAGACTCCTTTTACCCAACGGCACTCGATTGCGAGCAGTGGTGCCGTATTGCCAAACAGGCCGGTGCCAAGGGCGTAATCATCACTGCCAAGCACCACGATGGGTTTTGCCTCTGGCCCTCGCAATATTCCAAACACACCGTGCGGGAGAGCAAATGGCGTGATGGCAAAGGCGATGTGTTGCGCGAGCTTGCCGATGCGGCCCGGAAGCATGGTCTAAAATTGGGTTTTTACCTCAGTCCCTGGGACCGCAACCACCCACAATACGGAACCCCGGAGTACAACGACATATATGCCAACACCTTAACCGAGTTGCTCACCAGCTACGGCGAACTTTTTGAAATCTGGTGGGATGGTGCCAATGGGGAAGGTCCGAATGGCAAAAAACAAGTGTACGACTTCCACCGTTTTGAAAAGATAGCAGCCAAACTGCAACCCAATGCCGTGATTTTCAGCGACATCGGTCCAGGTTGCCGTTGGGCGGGCAATGAACAAGGCTTGATTTTAACCGAAACCAACTGGTGCACCCTGGATACAGCCGGCTTTCAACGTGGAGCGGGGGGGCCACCACAAGACACGCTCAACCAAGGGAACATCAACGGGGCGCATTGGATTCCCGCAGAATGTGACGTGAGTATCCGCCCCGGCTGGTTTTACCATGCAGAGGAAGATGAAAAAGTAAAAACGCCAGACCAGTTGATGGACATTTATCTCCACTCGGTGGGACGTGGGGCCAATCTTATTCTCAATGTTCCGCCCGACCGTCGGGGATTAATCCATGAGCGGGATTCGGCTTCTTTGGTGGAATTTGGAAGAAAATTGAAGGAGGGTTTTGATGAAAACTTACTTCATGGAAGAAAGCGGGAATTCATTTACCGACCCTGTGCTTTTGTTCCACGGCGCTTAATAGGGGATGTCAATGATGGCGATCTATCTACTTTTGAACGTGTAAGTTTTGATAGGTTTGGGGGAGCAGTTGTAAATTTTGATTTACGTCGTAAAAAAAGCTTCAACTCGGTCGTGCTGCGCGAATTCATCGCGGAAGGCCAACGGGTTAAATCTTTTAAAATTGAGGTTAAAAAAGGGAAAAAGTGGCAAGAAGTTGCCAACTCGACTACGATTGGTGCCCGAAAAATAGTCAGTTTTCCAACGGTTAAGGCACGGCGCTTGCGGGTGACGATCCTTCAATCCCGGGAGGAGCCTTTGTTGAGCGAGATTGAATTGTACCGGATTTGATTTAATGAACCACAAACATGGGGCATCCCGGATTTTGAGAATAGGTGCGTAGCACCCAAAACGTCGGTAGAAAGATTGGTTGTAAAGTGTTTAGGAGGTGCGTAGCACCGGAACTTGTACTCGCTTATGGCGCGTTGTTCCGGTGCTACGCACCTTTTTTATGCACCGATTGGAATTTCTACCGACGTTTTAGGCGCTACGCACCATTAAGGCCCCCACAAACATGAGCAACCCAAAAATTTGGGATGACTCATGTTTGTGGTTCAATATACCATCCTACTGTTGAGGTTCAAACAACACCTTATACCCGTTCAAAAAATCCCTGGCCATCATCCGCTTTTTACCCTCCAGCTGCAATTCCAATACCGAGACTGCTCCATCCAACGTGCTGATATTCAAGTAGGTTTTTCCATCGGTGGACCATTTTCCGGGCGAATTCCCAGCCCCGCCTACCTGCTGTACAGTATCCAAACTTGTACGCAGGATTTTGACGGTTTTCCCATCCAAGATGGTCCAAGCACCTGGGTATGGACTGAGTCCGCGGACAAAATTGTGGACCTGGCTGGCCGATTGCTCAAAGTTGATTTTGCAGGTTTCCGCAAAAATCTTGGGTGCGTGGGTCGCTTCAATATTGGCTTGCGGCATAGGTTTGACAGTTCCCTGTTCGATGGCTTGCACCGATTTCAATACCAGTTTTGCCCCGATTTGCATCATGCGGTCGTGCAGCTCCCCTGCGGTCTCGTCAGGCCCAATGGGAATGGTTTCCTGGAAAAGCAGGTCGCCCGTATCTATTTCGTGTTTGAGCAAAAAAGTAGTTACTCCGGTCTCTAATTCACCTCGAATAATGGCCCAATTAATCGGGGCAGCCCCGCGGTATTTGGGCAACAAGGATCCGTGAAGGTTCATGGTGCCCATTGGCGGCATGGCCCAAACGGCTTCGGGAAGCATTCGGAAGGCCACTACAATCTGTAAATCAGCGTTTAAGGAGCGGAGTTCTTCTAAAAAGGCTGGGTTTTTAAGTTTTTCCGGCTGAAGGACTTTTAAGCCTTTTGCCAAAGCAAATTGTTTAACGGCCGATTGTTGGATACCTTGCCGCCCGCCAGGTTTGTCTGGTGCGGTCACAACAGCTACAACCTCGAAGCCGTTCTCTAGTAAAATTTCAAGTGAAGGCACCGCAAAGTCCGGGGTGCCCATGAATAGGATGCGCATGTTTTCTTTCTATTATTTTTGCCCTGTAAACTCGTTTTTAATGAAGCATAAACACATTTTGCTGCTCGCAGGCTTTTGTTTTGGGCAGTTTTTTACAGCGAATCTAAATGCCCAGACCGTGATGGATGGGTATGTTTTTGAAGCCAACAACCGGGGCTATTTGAATCAGGTGAAGGTTACGGTTTTTGAACTTCCCGGGAACATCGTGCGCGGGGAGGTCGAAACGGGGCTTGATGGTCGTTTTACATTTGATCTCCCCCCCGGAAATTATCGGGTTTTGGCCTACAAGGACATCTTTTTTGAAAAGAACGACACCATAAACCTCGGCAAAGAAAAGGTTTTCCTCAAAATGGAACTGCGCCGCCGTCCGGGTTACTTGTTCGACGCCACCATTGCGGAGGTTCGGGAGCGTCCCGATCAGGTTGTAGATGCCATTCAGGGCGCCACGGTAGAGATTTACAACCGAACCATGCAAAAACCCGAACTTACCATCATTGACGACCCAGATGCTTTTTTCAATTTCACCTTCGAACGGGGCAATCATTATACCATGCTCATTCGCAAGGAAGGGTTTCTGGCCAAGCGTGTAGAGGTGTATGTCAATGTGAATGGTTGTATCATCTGTGTGGATGGGGTTCGGGATGTTAGTCCAGGGGTGACTGACAACCTGGCTGCTGGAAACAAGGAGGGCACGCTGTTGGCCAATATCGAACTGGACCGCGCCCGAATCGACAAGCGTATCCAAATCCAAAACATCTATTACGATTACGACAAATGGGATATTCGGGTTGATGCGGCCGAGCGGCTGGACAATGTGGTGACCTTGATGAAGGACAACCCCGGTATTTCTGTCGAGCTTGGCTCGCATACCGATAGCCGTGGGAATGACGATTACAATCAAAAACTCTCCCAACGCCGTGCGGCTGCGGCGGTCGCCTACATCGTGAGCGAGGGCGTAGACAGCGCGCGTATCACAGCAAGGGGATATGGCGAAAGCCAATTGGTCAACCGATGCCGGAATGGGGTAGCCTGCACCGAAGAGGAGCACCAGCAAAACCGACGCACCGAACTACGAATCACAGGCATTTCGGAAAAAACAACCTGGAAATCATTGCCACAAATCATTGAAGAGGAAGCACTTGCAGCATCTGAAAAAGCCAAAACCCCTCGCCCCAAACGACTTCAAGAGGCCAATACATCGGTTCCCTTACCAGCATTTAAACCCAATGCCGATAGCTTTTCCGAACGTGGTGAAGCGGCCGGACCGGCGCCTGTACCCCGCGAACTTTCTGAATCGAGTACCGCCCGTCCGGTTGCTGGAAACGAGGAAAACAAATTGCGCATCCTACAGTTGCCACCCACATTCAAAGGCTGCGCCGTGGAACTAATCCGAAGCGAATACGAACTTCCACCCAGCTCCCTTGCGTTTCGAGGTCAAACCCAAGTTTTCAAACTGCTCGAAAACGATGGGAAATTCACGTACTTGCTCGCCAATCTGGGCACTAGAGAGAACGCGACGGCCTATTTTAAGAAAAAAATCAAACCTGTGAACCCTTCCGCCAAGTTGGTACTCTACACCGAAAACGGAAAAGAATATCTGGATTAATGGAAAAATTACACTGGAACAATGCCCAAGGCCTTTCGCTTTTTGCCGCCTCTTGGCCGGTGAAAAAACCACGCGCGGTCATCGCACTCATACATGGACAAGGCGAGCATATTGGTCGTTTTGAGCACCTCGCTATATGGTTTAACCAACATGATATTGCGGTGTTAGGTTTTGACCATCAGGGTTATGGGCGAAGTGAGGGCAAACGGGGCCATGCCAAAAGCCTGGAAGTCCTGCTGGATGATATTGGCCTGCTCCTTGAAAAAACACGAGCAATGTACCCCGAAACCCCACTTTTTCTCTACGGACACAGTATGGGCGGCGGGTTGGCACTGAATTATGTGACACGACGTGAACCCAATTTGACGGGTCTTATCGTGACGGGGCCCTGGATTCGGTTGGCCTTTGAGGCACCGGCCTTTAAAGTGGTGGCTGGGAAAATATTGCGCTGGTTTATGCCTACCCTGACCTTGCCCACCGGCTTGGCAGCCCATTTCATTTCGCACGACGAGGCCGTAGTTGCAGCTTATAAAAATGACCCCTTGGTACACGACAAACTCAGTGCAGCTGCCGGAATCGCACTGCTAGAGGGGGCTAAATGGCTTGAAAACTGGTCAGGGGAGTTCAAAATGCCGGTACTGCTACAACATGGCGGTGAGGATAAAATCACTTCCGCCGCAGCCACACGGTCTTTTTCGGAGCGCGTTCATGGAAATATAACCCACCGGGAATGGCCGGGACTTTACCATGAAATCCACAATGAGGTGGAAAAAGAACAGGTGTTTGCGTACACTTTGCAATGGATGGAAAAAATACTTGCTTAGGCATTACCGCCCAATGGCATTTCGCAAATAGTCGTTGAGTGCTTTTCCAGCCTTAAAATAATCGACGACAAACTTGGCAAGGTCGGGTTGCAAGCAGATTTCAGGTTCAAGCTCGGCCATGAAATAGAATTGTTTATTGGCCAACAAGGGCTCTTTTTTTGCGGCATCTTTGAATTCGGCAGGAAGTACCTTGTTCTTCTCACCTTTTACCTCGCCAAATTTTTCCACAAAGTTTGGCTCAAAAACAATTGCCCGAAATGAATCCGGATCCTGTGCAATGGCCGTCCGCACCTTTGTAAGTGGTTCTTTATCAAGAAAATATCCACCACCGCCGAGCATCAGGTTGCCAAATTCCAGGTGCAGGTAATAGCCCGGCTGCTCCATAGTTTTTCTGCCCTGTGTCGTAAATACAGCCGACACATGGGTTTTATATGGTGTTTTATCGGCCGAAAACCGCGTATCCCGATAAATTCGGTGGATACAATCCTTTGGTGCAATCTGAAACCCTGGTTCAAAAGCCTTCAATCGGTCGATGATTTCAGCTACCAGTTTTTCAAAGGGCAGTTTCACCGTGCTTTCGTAGCGCTTTTTGTTTTTTTCAAACCAGTCGCGGTTGTTGTTCTGGCTGAGTTCGTACAGGAATTGAAGGAAATCAGTGTTTAGCATAGCTTTTTTGTCAAAAATCGGTTCCCAATGCAATGTGCAACAAGGGTTTTTGCACCTGTCTTGATTCAATGCCCCAAGCGTAATCTGCCCGGAGGTAGAGCCCGAACAACACCGTGCGCAATCCCATGCCATAGCCCATCACGATAGGATCGCGGAAATAATTGACCTTCATAATGGAAATGACAGGGCCTTCGGTGGGGCGCACCAGGGTTTTGGTATTGATAGGGTTGTCAAACGAATAAGGACTGCTGCCTTGCCAAGCGGTACCGGCATCGAAAAAGCCTACGACCTGGAAATTCCGCCAGAAATTCCCGATAACCGGTTTTTTGAAAAAGTATTTGAACACGGGGATGCGCAGTTCTGCGTTCAACAAAGCAAAGGTGTTCCCGTTGCGGATATTCTGATTGAAGCCTCGAAGGTTAACGGCGGGTGCCTGGTAGGCAAACCCATCGTCGACAGGCAAGGTGATGTTGTCGTTGAACTTTGGAAACACCCAGTTGTCCACCCCGCCCATAATATAGAGCATTTTTTCAGAGCCAAAAGAGGTAGCGCCAGCCATGCGAATGGCCAATTGTGAACGCCGGTCGAGCATCTGATAATGTCTGGCGTCAAATCCAATTACGGTCATGAAACCTTTGTTCAGTTTCAGGCTCCAGTTGGGCTCGGTATTGAACGCAAATCCTTTTACCAAATCGGTGTACAACTTGGCACGTGTACCTGTTTTCAAATTCAGATCCACATCTACCGAGTTGTCAAAAACGGCGGCCAGTCTGATGGAAGCACGTTGCTCTGCACGGTCTGGGGTGTTGAGGGTCACCGCATCGGAACTTAACGCGCGTACCTTGTCTTCTCTTAGCCCAAACGTGCCACGCAGACTCGTGAACACATCTAAAGGATAACGCAACTCATATTGTCCCAACAAGGTATTGGTGCGTTCTTGGAAATCCGGTGGCAGACTGGGCAAGCTTGGCGCTTCCCGTAATCTGCTGGTAACCACAGTTCTGCGATAAATCACGTAGCGCTTGTCGAGTCGCTTTTTTTTGTCGTCCATCCACAGGTAGTATTCCGCCCCGTTGAAGGTAGTGGGCAATCGGAACCCAGCTTCTACGACATAATTTTCCAGCAAATCCTTGAAGTTGGCTCGCAGTAGAACACCCGGTGGGG
>JALHPW010000148.1 GCA_022842255.1 Saprospiraceae bacterium
CCCAAATGACCCAATGACTTAATGACCCAATGACCTAAATGACCTTAATGACCCAATAACGAAAATGACCTACTTGACCTAATCCTCCCCCCGTGTCCATATTCAAAAAACTCAGCATCCTCCCCCCCGACTACGCCCGCAGCAAGGGTGATGCGCGGAAATTTTGGACTACGCTGGCCGTGGTGTTTGTTATTGTGCTGATTTTCAGCCCCGAACTGCGTTATCGCCTGCGTTCGCTGATTGAATACCCCATCCATTACAAGGAGTACAAACAGTTTGGTATCCGCATCCCTGGTGGCTATAAAACCCACGGCATCGATGTGAGCCGTTGGCAAAGCCGGGTAGATTGGGGCCGGGTGAAAAAGATGAAAGTGGGCGATGTACGCGTCTCTTTTGCGTTTATGAAAGCCACCGAGGGCACCTGGATGAAAGACCCCGAATTTGAACGAAATTGGAAGGGGGCGCGTGAGGCCGGCATCATCCGGGGCGCCTATCTGTTCTTTCTGCCCAATGCGAGTGTGAAAGATCAGGTCTTGCAATTCACCCGGGCAGTCAAATTGAAATCTGGCGATTTACCCCCAGTGGTGGATGTGGAGGAAACGCGCGGAATGAACAAAGCCCAGATTCAAAAGTACACGAAAGAATGCCTTGAACTCCTGGAAAAACATTACAAAATCAAACCTATCCTGTACACCAATCGAGACTTCTACAAAAACTATTTTGCTGAAAATGAGGCGTTTAAGGGCTATCGATTCTGGATTGCCCATTACCACGTAGCCGATTTTGATATGCCGGGCGATGAGGAATGGCATTTCTGGCAACACAGCGACCGGGGCAATGTGAACGGCATCAACGAGCGCGTAGATTTTAATGTGTTCAATGGGGATAGTATTGCGCTTCGGAAGTTGTGTATGCCGTGATTGGCACAGGCGTTAAGGAAATCACGCAACGTGACCCCAACCCCTCTAAACACGTAGCGGCGTAGCGGCGTTGCGTGAAACAAACCCTCTAAACACGTAGCGCCATAGCGTCGTTGCGTGAGACAACACCCTTAAGTCACTTTTGAGGCACCTGCTCCAACAACCACTCCTTCTCAATCACCGATGTATTAGCCGCCACCTCGGCCCGAAATGCCCCCCCGGCTTTTTTGTCATTTGGATTGATGCGCACCAGTTTCTGGATGTAACGCAAAGTGTTTAGATAGTGTGAAGAGTGATAGCCGATGACCTTTTTTTTGCGGAGCAACAGAATTTTAAAACTCGCCAGCAGGGCATCCAAGGCATCAAACTCCCCTGTTTCGTAATACATTTTGAGGAGCATGACACGGCTGTCGAGGTTGAGCAGCAAATCGCTTTCCCCCACCCGCGCAAGCAGGGGCATGGCTCGGGTGTAGTTTTTTTGGGCAAAATAGACCTTGGCAAGGTTGTAATCCCGGTGTGCTGCTCGAAATTTTTCTTCCAAAAATGGCTCAAACTGCTCAATAAACTGCTCCACCCAGGCAAACTCTTCCAACTTCAAGCCCAAGGCCACAATGTTTTTAAAGGCAAAACGACTGAGGTGCCCAGCCTCCAACAATGCCCGCGTGTCCAGTCCAATCCGATATAAATCAAAGGCTTCGCGAACGTACCGCAGCTCCCCCATATTGAGCCTGCGAATGCAATAGTTGATGGCCAGCAGGGTAAAGGTGCGCGATTCATCTTCCGGCAAGGCCTTGCCCTGCCTTTCCAGTTCGCGGCGAAAAGCACGGAAACTATCCTCATTCCCCGCCGTAAGTGATTGATAGCAATGGTAATAAAGCGCCACAATGGGCACTTCCAGCAAGTCGCTCGTGGATAAAAAACGCAGTAAATCCGGCAAAAACGAGTCGTCGTAATCCACCTGAAACACCGTGCGGTGCGATTCCATCAAACAAGCGAGTCGAAGTTTGTTTGCCGTGGTATAGATATCAAAGGCCCGACTGACTGCAACCAGGTTGTTTTCCTGGGTACGACCGTGCTGCACCTGCGCAACGGCATAACGTTCCCATTCCAATTGATACAAATAGTGATAATATTGACCATCCCTGGGCAGTTTTTCCAAACGATCGGAAGCACGGCGTAAGGTATAATCCAGGGGTTTGCGCAATTTTTTGTCCTGATAAATCGAAATCAAATGAAGATCGCTGAGCAAGGGTATTTTCTCCCAAGCCCGTTGAGCAAGAAAGGCTTCCACGCATCCCAAGAGAAAAGACTGAAGATGTCGCCATTGTGCGTCTTCAAAAGTTTGGTCCGGATATATGCTTGAAAAGGCAGTTTTTGCGTCCAAATCCCCCAGTTTGTCGGCGGCGTATAAGTCCCAAAGCCGAAGTACGTCCTCACGGCGGTTGTGATAAGGACTTTTTAAAAAGATACTAAACTCTCTCTTTTCGACAGAATTCAGTATTTTAATCAATTCAAATAGTTTATTATCAGACATTTACATAATTTAAATAGCATTTTACTTTTTGACAAAAGTACAAATTTGTTGTTTTCCACCCATGAATGTTGCTGAATCTTTGTTGCGTCAAAGAAATAGGCCAAGGTTGTCAAACAAGGGGTGCACCTCATGCGCATGACGGCTCCGGCGGATTCTAACCTAAAGCAAACAATTCATCTCATTCAAGATTCAGATCATGAGCACAAAAAAAATCCTCACCCTGCTGCTACTGCTTTTTATAGCTGGAAGGAGCATCGCCCAACCACCGCCTACCGTGGACAGCCTGTACGGTCATGTCTTTCGCGACATTGATGGCGATTGCGTCCAAGACCCCTTTGAAACCGGATATGAAAACTGGTCCATCACAGCCATCCTAAATGATTCGATTGGGGTAGAAACAGACACCTTCTACGCCTTAACGGATGCCAATGGGTTGTATAGCATTCAGATTCCATACCTAACCACGGCATTTGTTGATTACATCGTTTTTGCCACCCCACCCATTGATTTCAACGAAAACTGCTATCAAACCTGTCAAAACTTTGAGCAAATATTCCCTGGCCCGACAGGTTTGGGGCACACCTATACCTTGGAGGCTAATTTTGGGTATTTATGCGATACCCTGCCTTTTTGCCCGGTAATCGATGTGGATGTGGCAGGAGCATGGTTACGCCCCTGTTTCCAATCGACCTATTACGTTGATTATTTGAACAAAACCACCACCCCCGCAACGGACGCATATCTGGAATTGACCATCGACCAACCCTTGCAAGTCGTGGGAGCCAGCCTTCCGTACAGCTCGGTTGGGAATGTGTACACATTCCAGTTGGGTACACTCAACGCCCTTGAATTCGGTTCGTTCTCCATAAACCTTTTCACCCCATGTGACGAACCGGTTGGACAAACCTATTGCGTGGAAGCACATGCTTTCCCCGATACCTGTCAGGTGCCACCGGGTGCAATTTGGGACGGTTCAAGAATCGAGGTCATTGCCGCCTGCAACAACGACGAGGTTTCTTTTACCCTCCGAAACGTTGGCACAGGCAATATGTCCACCTCCCTGGATTACATTGTGGTGGAAGACAATGTTTTGCTGATGCCGATTCCCGGACAATTCCAGTTGGATGCCGGAGATGAAACGGTATATACCTACCCAGCCGATGGCAGTTTTTACCGTTTCGAGGCTGAGCAATCGCTCGGATACCCTGGCTCCAACCCAGTAGTAGCCTGGATGGAAGGCTGCGGTGGAGGCGGCCAGGTGAGTCTCGGGTACATCAACCAATACGCGCTCGGCGATGGCGAGCCCTGGATTGACATCTTCTGCCTCGAAAGCCAGAATTCTTTCGACCCGAACGACAAGCAAGGTTTTCCACGCGGGGTTGGAGAGCAGCACTACATCGACCAAAACGTGGACCTGGAGTACATGATTCGGTTCCAAAATACGGGCACCGCCCCGGCTTTCTATGTTGAAATCCGTGATACACTTCCAGTGCAATGGTTGGACCCGAACACGATTCGCCCAGGCGCCAGCAGTCACCCCTATCAGTTCGACATGCTTGGAAATGGTGTAGTGGTGTTCAAATACGAGGACATCAACCTGCCCGACAGCAATGCAAACTTTGAGGCTTCGCAAGGCTTTGTAAAATTCCGCATCAGCCAGCGCAAAGACGTGCCGCTGGAAACGGAAATCAAAAACACCGCTGCGATTTACTTCGATTTCAATGCACCCGTCATCACCAACCAAACCTTACACACGATTGGCAAAGATTTCCTGGTACTGTCCAATACCCAGTCCATCTTCGACTCCCGCATCCAGGTGCAGGTTATGCCAAACCCGACGCAGGGGCTGGTTCAAGTGCTAGCAAAAGGATTGGAAAATACGTCCTCCGACCTAAGTTTCCGCTTGGTTTCAATGCTCGGCGAACAGGTTTTGAGCGGTACCTTTAATGGGTCAAACTTTACCTTCGACGCAAGTAAACTACCAGCAGGCGTGTACGGCTACGAAATCCGGAACAATGGCCAATTGGCTGCTACTGGGAAATTGCTGAAACTGTAGGTCTACCATCGTTGATGGGGATTATGAGGGTTTATGGGGTTGATAGGGTTGATATTTTGATCTCGAGTAGGCAAGAACTTGCCCTTTTTGAGCGCAAAATATAAACTCCATCAACCCTATAAACCCTCATCAATTAGAGGTATCTTTGCGTCCTTTTTTCAAAAAAATACAATTAGGGATGCTATCAGTAAACAATGTTGCGGTTCAATTTGGGAAACGCGTGCTCTTTGACGATGTCAATTTGAAATTTGTAAAAGGCAATTGTTACGGGGTAATTGGCGCAAATGGGGCCGGAAAATCAACTTTTCTGAAAGTTCTTTCCGGAGAAATAGAAAGCACCCGGGGCAATCTGGAAATCACGCCCGGGGAACGTATGGCCGTTTTGAGCCAAAACCACTTTGCATTTGATGAATTCCCGGTGCTCGACACCGTCATCATGGGGCACCGCCGGCTCTATGACATCATGCAAGAAAAAAACGCCATCTACGACAATCCGAATGCAACGGAGGCGGATTCGATGCATGCCGCGGAACTTGAAGGGGAGTTTGCTGAAATGAACGGCTGGATGGCCGAAACCGATGCGGCGGAACTGCTCAGCAACCTGGGCGTCCACGAATCCCTGCACTACAAATTGGTGAAAGACCTGAATGGTTCGGAGCGCGTAAAGGTGCTGCTTGCCCAGGCCCTGTTTGGCTCGCCTGATATCCTGTTGATGGACGAACCTACCAACGACCTGGACGCAGAAACCTCCGATTGGCTGTGCGATTTCCTGGCTGATTATCAAAACATTGTGATTGTGGTCTCGCACGACCGGCACTTCCTGGACATGGTGTGCACCAATATCGTGGACGTGGATTTTGGCAAAATCAGGATGTTCACTGGCAATTACTCTTTCTGGTACGAAGCCAGCCAGTTGATGTCGCGCCAAATGGCCGACAAAAACAAAAAAATAGAGACGAAGCGTCAGGAGATGATGGAGTTTATCGCCCGATTCTCGGCCAATGCATCCAAATCCAAACAAGCTACCAGCCGCAAGAAAGCATTGGAGAAATTGAATTTGGAGGAATTGCAAGTGTCCAGTCGCCGTTACCCGTACATCGCCTTCAAACCCGAACGTGAGCCGGGTGATGTGATCTTGAATGTCGAAAACCTGTCGAAACGGAACGACATGGGCGAGTACCTGTTCAAAAACCTGTATTTGCGCTTCAATAAAGGCGAAAAGATTGCGGTATTGAGCCGGAACGCCTCGGCGGTGACTGCCTTTTTCAATATCTTGGCAGGTGAGGACAAAAACTATGAAGGGGAATTTCAATACGGCCAGACCATCCTTCCACAATACCTTCCCAACGACAATAGCGAATACTTCTCTGGCGACCAGGACCTGAGCCTGATCGATTGGCTGCGCCAGTATTCCAAGGAAAAGGACGAATCGTTTATCCGCGGCTTTTTGGGGCGTATGTTGTTTGGCGGTGAAGAGGTGTTCAAAAAATCCGGTGTCTTGTCCGGTGGCGAAAAAGTACGCTGCATGATGTCCAAAATCATGTTGGCCAACCCGAATTTCCTGATCCTCGACGAACCCACCAACCACCTGGACCTAGAGTCGATTACGGCCCTGAACAATGGTTTGCAGGAGTTTTCGGGCAACATCATTTTTACCTCGCACGACTATCAGATCCTGGATTCCGTAGCTAACCGAATCATCGAAATCACGCCCAATGGGCTGATTGATCAATACATGAGCTACCACGATTACGTGCACAGCCAGAAGGTGATTAAGCTACGGGCCGAGATGTATGGCGACATGGTGGCGGCCTAGATTCTCGACCTCCAATACCGGAAGGGTTTGTCCTGATTATGACCTTTAGCGTTAAACGTTGGTTAAGTTGTGACTAACTTTTTGAAGTCGGTCTACATTTGTAACAGTTTTCAACCTTTCCACCACTCAATTTTTTCGTCAACTTAATTTAGCAATGAAAAAAACGCTCTTTCTGCTGGCTGCTTTCCTTGTGACCACGGCTGTGTTTGCACAAAAAACACTCCCATCTGCCAATATCAAAACCCTTGAGGGTCAAACGATTAACGTGCAAGAACTGGGAAAAACCGGCAAAATCACGGTCATTAGTTTTTGGGCCACCTGGTGCTCCCCTTGCAAAAAGGAGCTAGATGCCATCATGGACTACTACGAAGAATGGCAAGAAAAATATGGCATGGAACTAGTAGCCATCAGTGTCGACGATGCACGCTCTGCCGCTAAAGTGCCTGCCATGGTCAAAGAAAAAGGCTGGCAGTACCGCGTCCTGCTCGACCCTTCCAAGGAACTCCAAACCGTGGCCAATATCCAATCCGTGCCTTACACGTTTGTGTTGGACCAGAATGGCAACATCGTTTTTGAACACAATGGGTACACCCCGGGCGACGAACTGGAATTGGAGGAGCTTTTTAAGCAATTGAAGAAGTAGGATTACCACTTCGGCTTTTTGCCACATAGAACACATAGGCCACATAGTTTGATACGAACTATGTGGCCTATGTGTTCTAAATCACGTGTTTGCATTCATCAAATCTTCCAAATCCCTTTAATCAGCGTATAAACCGCCCCACCAATTGCCCCACCTGCCAAACATCCTCAAACGAGTTGTAAAGTGGTACAGGCGCAAAACGAATGACATTGGGTTCACGCCAATCCGCTATCACCCCATTTTCAGCTAAATAATCGAAGAGTGCCTTGCCTCGGTCATCGGTCAAGAGCGAAAGTTGGCAGCCTCGTTGGCTAGGGTCGGTGGGTGTAATGATTCTGAACAAATTACGGTCACCATTGGCTTCCTGGAGCACCTGCTCTAGGAAAGCGGTGAGTTGCAAACTTTTTGTACGCAGGTTTTCAATACCTGCAGCGTCAAAAATATCCAGACTGGCTTTGTGGGCCGCAAAAGCAAAGATTTGGGCATTGCTGAGTTGCCAGCCTTCCGCACCCAACATGGGCCGGAACCCCTTTTTCATCTTAAAACGCTCCTTTTCGTCGTGGCCCCACCAGCCCGCAAAACGCGGTAATTCCGGGGAGTTAGCATGACGTTCATGCACAAATGCTCCCGAAGGACCACCCGGACCCGAGTTGAGGTATTTGTAACTGCACCATACCGCAAAGTCGGGACCCCAATCATGCAGTTGGAGGGGTAAGTTGCCCGCAGCGTGTGCAAGATCGAACCCAACCTTTGCCCCTACCCTATGCCCAGCCAGGGTAATTTTTTGGAGATCATAAAATTGTCCGGTGTAATAATTCACCCCACCAAACATCACCAGCGCTACACTATCGCCATGATTTTCAATAATTTGTAAAATATCCTCCGTACGCAAAATGTCTTCTCCCGCACGCGGGGCAACTTCAACAATCGCTTGTTCAGGGTCAAAACCATGCCAACGCACCTGCGATTCCATGGCATACTGGTCGCTGGGAAACGCGCCAGCCTCCATCACGATTTTGAATCTTGCAGGCGTAGGCCGATAAAAAGACGCCATCATCAAGTGCAGGTTTACCGTCAAAGTATTCATAACGACTACCTCCTGCGGGAGCGCCCCTACCAATCGGGCAGTTTGCGCAGTAAGATACTTGTGATAGTGCATCCAGGGCAATTCACCCCGGAAATGGCCTTCAACGCCATGCTCGGCCCATTGGTCCAGCTCGTTTAGAAGCGCTTGCCGGATGGTTTTGGGTTGGAGCCCAAGCGAGTTGCCACACAAATAGCGAACCTGTTCGCCGGAGTGCATTGGAAAAACAAATTGCTCGCGATAAGCCCGAAGCGGGTCCTGTTGATCAAGCGCGCGGGCGGCCGTAAGGGTATTTTCGTATTGCATAAGTTGCTAGCTGATTGCTGAAGCCGCAAAGGTGGCAAATCTCCGGCCTACCTTGTTTTGAGAATTTCGCTTCTTGAACTTTTTACTAAATTTGGCGTATCCTGTAGTCCAAACACTATGCATTTCAGTTATCCTTACATCCTGCTCGCGGTTGGCATTTTCATCATTTTGAACCTCTTGGTGAGCCGCTTTGCCGCGCGTTTTGGGGCCCCTACCCTTTTGGCTACCCTGGCCATTGGCCTTGCCTTTGGCAATGGGGGGCGCTTCGATTTTGACTACAATTATCCATCGCTCACCCTGCACTTGAGTGAAATTGCGCTGTGCATCATTATTTTTACAGGAGGTTTTGAGGCCCATTGGAAATCATTCCGCCCCATCTTGAAGCAAGGGATTTCGCTCGCGACCCTGGGAGTGGTTGTCACGATGTTTGTGGTGGGTGCGCTGGCGCATTGGTTGATGGATTGGCCGTGGGTACAGGCTTTGCTACTGGGAGCGGTGGTGTCGGCAACCGATGCTGCTGCTGTTTTTTCAATTTTGGAAAACAGCAAGCTCAAACTCAAATCAGGGGTACGCGAAATGCTCGAACTAGAATCGGGCGCCAACGACCCCATGGCTTTTTTTCTGACACTCAGCCTCTCGGCCATGCTCATTCCGTCGGGGGAAGCCGTTGGACCGTTTTCCTTGGCCGGCGATTTTCTTCAAACCATGGTGGTTGGACTGGGCACCGGTTTTTTGGCCGGCAAGTTGATTCATCTAATGGTATTGCGCATACCGCTCAAACGGGGGCAATTCCCAATTATCCTGCTGGCTTATGTATTGATTTTGTACGCTGTGAACGCAGTTTTGGGCGGCAGCGCATTTTTAGCGGTTTATGTGGCAGGCATTATACTGGGTAATTCCCCCTGGGCGCAACGGGATATCAACGTACACTTTTTTGAGAGCCTGTCGTGGTTGATGGAAACCAGTTTGTTCCTGATTTTGGGGCTTCAGGTTTATTTATCCGATTTGCCTAGCGTCCTTTTGGAAGGAC
>JALHPW010000149.1 GCA_022842255.1 Saprospiraceae bacterium
AGCCTTCCGAAGAAATTCATTTTCAACGGTTTAAGTCTATATTATTCGATGATGGGGAGCGGTTTTCAAGTGAAGAGCTGCACGGTCTTTTTATCCTGGCCATCAACTATTGCGTCCGGCGCCTCAATGCCGGGGACGCCAAATATTACCGGGAGGCGCTCGAACTTTACCAGGAGGGGCTTTCCAAAAACCACCTTTTGGAAGACGGGGTGCTCTCGCGTTTTACCTACCACAATATTGTGGCTGTGGGCCTCCAGGTAGGCGAGCTGGACTGGGTTCGTTATTTTATAAACGAGTACAAAAACCGGCTTGAACGCCGTTACCGCGAAAGTGTGTTCAGCTTTAACCTCGCCCGCCTAGCCTATGCCGAACGCAAACTCGGCCATGTACTCGAGCTCCTTCAAAAGGCCAATTACCGCGATCCGCTCCATAATCTGGCCGCCAAAACACTGTTACTCAAAACCTACTTTGACCTCGGCGAACTCGACTCCCTCCAATCGCTGCTCGACGCCATGCGCAACTACATCCAGCGCAAACGCGTGCTTGGCTATCACCGCACCAACTACCTCAATATCATTCGATACGCCGAAAAGCTCCTGCGGCTTGCCCCAAATGACCGAAGCGCCGCCATGGCACTCCGCGAGGCGATTGAAAAAGAAGAAGTGCTTACGGAGAAAGCGTTTTTCTTGAGCTTGGTGAATTGAGGAATTGGGGATTTGGTTATTCGTTTCGCCTGAACTTGGGATTCGCAGAAACCAAACAGCCAAGAAGGAACACCAGGCCAGGGTGAAACAAATCCCCAAATCCCCAAATCCTCAATTCACCCTCCATCAATTCCCTATCTTCGCCTTCCTAAAATCTGAACGACATGCAAGACGAAAAAGGACCTGCGATTTATAGTGATGAGGAGGCGAAATCAGCTATTCAGGAGCTATTTAGCTATTCAAGCCTGCTGCAAGGAATGAAAGCGTTTTTGCCGCCTGCCTTCCACGACCAGATTCTGAAAGTAAAAGACCAGATAAATTCGGTGGGGGATTTTCAGGAAAAAATTGCCTATCCACTGTTCAAAGTCATTGAAAAAGAGAGCATTTCGCAGCTTTCAGCAAGCGGTTTGGAACATCTTGACCCTTCACAGCAGTACCTTTTTATTTCCAACCACCGGGACATTATCCTAGATTCGGCTTTCCTGAATGTGGTGCTTTTTGAGCGCGGATTCCGGACCAGCCAGATTGCTATTGGCGACAACCTCATGCGCCACCGCATCTCGGAATTGATTTTCCATATCAACAAAAGCTTTGTGGTAAAACGCTCCGGCAGCCCCATGGAGCTGTACCGGTATTCTGTATTGTTGTCCGATTATATCTGGCGGCAAATCACGCAAAAGATTGATTCTGTGTGGATTGCCCAACGGGAAGGCCGTGCCAAAGATGGCGACGACCGCACCCAGGTAGGCTTGGTCAAAATGCTCAGCTTGAGCGCAAAAACGGACCTGAAAACCTATTTCAAGGAAATGAAAGTGGTACCCGTGGCCATTTCCTATGAGTTCGACCCCTGCGACCTGCTCAAAACCCAGGAGTTTTTGAACAAACGTGCCAATCCCGATTTCAAAAAGACCTTTGAAGAAGACGTGCAGCACATGTTGCTTGGCTTGAAAGGATACAAAGGATCCGTTCATTTCCACTTTTCAGACCCATTTGACGCGGAATTGGACACCTTCGACGACATACCCAGTTCGAAAAAACAACTGGAATTGCTGGCCGAAATGATTGACGAACGCATTCACCTACATTACAAACTGCGCCCCATCAATTATGTGGCCCAAGACCTATTGACCAAAACGGATACATTACGCAACTACTACACGGAAGAAGACCGTGCCCGGCTTTCTGCTTTTTTTGAGGAACGATTCAAGCTTTTGACCCATGATGAGGAAGGTTTGGGCAGGGAATATTTGTTGAAGATGTACGCCAATCCCTTGGTCAACCAGTTGGCGGCAGGGTAAGTACCCCTGAACTCCGTTCCGGGGAATACCCGAGTGCGACGCCCCGGAATAGCGTTCCGGGGTACATACACGCCCGAAAAAAGTAAAAGGGTAAAAGTGACAAAGTTTAATAGCCACGCACGACCCGAAAACCAACATTGCTGTTGCGAATGTACGGAAGGCTCCTATAGTGGTCGGCCACCCGGCAAACCTCTTGAAGATTAGTGAGCAGGAGAGATGGCCACAAAACCGATTCAGAAAAACCCCATTTTTGCCCTCAAATATCCTGAGCATGAACAATCCAAACCCACCCCACCTCTCCGATATCCTCACCCATCTCGGTGAAGACCGTGAACACTATTTCCATGCAATTTCCCCACCGGTCATACAATCGAGCAATTTTGCATTCCCGGATTTACCGGCATTTCGCGAGGCGTTTGCAGACGAGTTGCACAACCACGTTTACAGCCGTGGAAACAACCCAACCGTCGAAATCCTGCGTAAAAAACTCGCCGCGCTCGAAGGCACGGAAGATGCCCTGGTGTTCAGCAGCGGAGCTGGCGCCGTAGCAGCTGCAGTCATTGGCAATGTGAAAGCGGGCGACCATGTTGTATGCCAGCAGGGTCCGTATTCCTGGACTTCAGCCTTGTTGCGCAAATTCCTGTCGCGTTTTGGGGTGGAACACACCTTTGTAGATGGCACCGATATACAGGCAATAGAGGCAGCCCTGCGCCCAAACACCAAGGTGCTTTACCTCGAAAGTCCAAACACGATGACCTTTGAGTGTCAAGACCTTGCGGCCTGTGCTGCACTCGCCAAATCGCGCGGAATCGTCACCATGATCGACAATTCTTATTGCTCACCGCTGTACCAAAACCCTGCGGCCTTTGGCATTGATATCGTGTTGCATTCCGGCACCAAATACCTCAATGGACACTCCGATGTGGTGGTGGGCGTACTCTGTGCCAGCAATGTGATGGTGCAAAAAATCTTTGAATCGGAGCTGATGACACTTGGCGGAATCCTCGGTCCGCACGACGCAGCCCTGGTGATCCGCGGACTGCGAACGCTCCCCCTGCGCCTACAAAGAAGCTCTGAAAACGCGCAATGGCTCATTGAAAAACTCGACGGTCATGCCAAAGTGGAGCGCATTTGGTATCCCTTCCATCCTTCTTTCCCGCAACTAGAATTGGCCAAACGTCAAATGCGGGGTTGTGGAGGGCTTTTTTCGGTGCAGTTCAAAACCGATTCCATGGATAAAATGGAAGCCTTTATTCACAAACTGGAGCGCTTCCTGATGGCAGTGAGTTGGGGCGGGCACGAGAGCCTGATCATCCCCACCATTGGCTTTTACAATATTCCGGGGCGCAGTGCCCCGCCTATGCCTTGGCAGTTTGTCCGGTTTTATATTGGATTGGAAGATCCCGACTGGCTCTGGGAGGATTTGGAGCGTGCGATGGAGGAGTTGTAACACCTGTTCACGCTTTGCAAAATGCCTGCATAAAGGGTTGTTTTTCACTCAAAAAATAACGCAACATGAAACACTCCCTTTTTGCAGTTTTCGCCACCCTGGTTTTCAGCCTTTCTGTGGGCAACACACTTCGCGCCCAAACCAACCTCGACCTGAAAAACGAGCTTTATGCAGGTTATGGGGTAGGCTCCGTACCACAAATCGGCGTTTCGCTCGGCTTTATCCTTGGCAATGCGCTTGGAAATGCCATCGCAAACGGCATTATCATGAAATTTGGAGGTACCGGTGTCACGTACACAGAGGAAATCAAAGGTACAAACGCGATTTCCCTAGGGTACAACCGCTACCCTACCAAACGTTGGAGCGTTGGGCTACAGGGTGTGTTCGAACGCGTGGACAACAGACTCGAGTTTTCCAACGGGAACGTGGGCATCAGTCGGGTGGATGTCTGGACGGGAATGGTCCGAACCGATTTTCGATGGATCAACAAGCCTGGCTTCAAATTCTACTCTGGGGCAGCAATTGGAGGCTCTAGTTTTAACTATTACGATGTAGACGACCCGAGCAACAACGACAAAAGCTTCGAACTTGCTTTTGCTGCCACCCCGCTTGGCTTGCGCTTTGGGAAAAACATAGGTGTTTTTGTCGAAGCCGGCATTGGTTGGGACGGCCTGATTAAGGCTGGGGTTTCGGGTAGGTTTTGAGGCTTGGATATTGGTTAATTGGTTATTGGTTATTGGTTGATTGGTTTCCCGTTAACGGGAGCATTGTGCAGGTTCGATTTGTAAACTAAAAAAAAGCCGTATAGCGGCGACACTATGGTAGCCCAAAGGGCGGCAAGATATTAGAACGGCGTAGCCGTGACATTGTAACAACCATTATAATGCCACGGCTACGCCGTTTCTATACCTTTTAAACGCTGACGCTACCACAATGTCGCCGCTATGCGGCTTTTAAATTAAACCAAGGTTGGCCATTAATTTTCGGTTATGCATTACCAGTAACCAATAATCGCCTCCCTTAGTTTTTCCGATCCCTGCGGTTTTCCTTTCGGTCGCGTTTGTTTTCGGCGCGATCGACCTTGTTTTCGGCACGGTCGCGTTTGTTTTCGGCGCGGTCGCGTTTATCCTCGCGTTTGTCGCGCACGTCTTCTTTTGCATCGCGTTTGTCTTCGCGGGCATCGCGCACATCTTCGCGCTGGTCGCGTATGCCGCCATCGTGTTTGGCATCGCGCACGTCTTCACGCGCATCCCGGCGGTCTTCTTTCCTATCGGCCTTGTCTTCGCGACGGTCGGCTTTGTTTTCAGCACGGTCACGTTTGTTTTCGGCACGGTCACGACGATTTTCAGCGCGGTCGCGTTTGTTTTCGGCGCGATCCACCTTGTCTTCCGCTTTATCCAGCACCTGTGGTTGTTGGGCATAAAGCGTGTTGAAAGTAGCCAAAGAGAAGAGGCAGCAAAGGAGAATGAGAGTCTTTTTCATGTGAACAAAGTTGTGTGGTTTGAAAATTATGCGCTTTTGGACGCAGTGTTGATAGGGACGTTTAATGAAACGAGGTGCCTTAACATTTTTTTATGCAAAACGATTGTCGCCCAATTGCTAAGCAACATTCTGGCCAACCAAGGTAAAACTTTCCAGTTACCTTGCGTCCCGTTTTTCCATCCATTTATTTGAAAATGAAAAGAATACCACTCCTCCTTCTGCTTTCAACGGCCTATGCCGTAGGCCTTTCGGCCCAAATCAGCTTCAGCAACCAAACCAGTTTGCTCAGCCCAGCCAACCACTACAGCGGCGTTGCCATCGCTATTTTGGATATGAATGGCGACGGGCTGGACGACATTGCCCGACTCAGCCAGGGCACCGACCTCAATATCCAATACCAGACTTCTCCCGGACAAGCCTTCAGCAGTGATGGGATGAACCCACTGCCAGGGGATGACACTTGGGGCATGTGCGCTGCGGATGTAAACAACGATGGACTGGGTGACGTGCTGGCAGGTGGAAGATACAACGGTATAAAAATCGCCCGTGCCAATAGCGATGGTACGTTTGCAATCCAAAACATAACCAACCCAAGTACATTCGTTCAGGGTGTGAATTTTGCCGACATCAACAACGATGGCTGGCTGGATGCTTTCGTTTGCCACGACGACGGGGTATCGCGTATTTTCGGGAACAATGGGGACGGAACATTTACCTACCAGCCTAACTGGATTGATTTGAGCACCATGCCGGCTTCCGATAACTCTGGCAACTACGGCTCGGTTTGGAGCGACGTGAACAACGACGGCTACCTTGACCTTTACATTGCGCACTGCCGCCAAGGGGTGAACAATGCCAGCGACCCACGCCGTATCAACCAGCTTTTCCTGAACAATGGTGACTTCACCTTTACCCAAGACCTCACCAATGCCTCTGGTTTGCGCCTCGGCGCGCAAAGCTGGACCGCAGATTTTGGCGACATCGACAACGACGGCGATTTTGACTGCTTTATTACCAACCACGATGTAAACAGCCAATTGCTAGAAAACGATGGCGCAGGGCACTTTACCGACATTACCCAAACTTCCGGGTTCATGGGCGCAATTCAAGGATTGCCTTTGCAAGGGGTTTTCCGCGATTTTGACAACGATGGTTTTGTCGATGTCATCGTAGCTGGTTACAACCACTATATATTTCACAACAATGGCGACAAAACCTTTACCGCAATTGCCAATCCGTTTGACAACAATCAAATGGAGTCGTTCGCCATTGGCGATTTAAATGGGGATGGATTTCAGGATGTATATGGCGGTTATGCGCATGTTTACACCGACCCTTCCAACATCCCGGATGCTTTGTGGATGAATGAAGGCAACGACAACCATTTCTATGTACTCAACCTTCGTGGCCAGCAGAGCAACCGCAGTGGGGTGGGCGCAAAAGTGCGCGTTTATTCCGCGCTCGGTATTCAGACCCGCGAAGTACGCTCTGGAGAAAGTTATGGGATTAGCAACTCCCTGCAAATCCATGTGGGCATGGGGCAGGTCACGCTCATTGATTCTGTAGTAGTTGATTGGCCTTCCGGAATCCGCGACGTGTTGTACCAACCCGTTGTAGATCAATACGCTACCCTTTTCGAAGGTGGTTGTATCAGTCCTTCTGTTTCGCTCCTTGCCAATGGCCCTACCACGATTTGTACCGGTCAGAGCGTAGCAATCGGCACCACCGAATCGTTCAACACTTACCAGTGGAATACGGGCGATACCAGCGCCACCATCTTGGCATCTACAGCAGGCGTTTACAACGTTACCATCACCAACAACGAGGGTTGCACTGCAATTTCCAACTCCATAGTAGTAACGGTCGACCCCATTCAAATCCCCGAACTCACCGCCTTGGGCGATACTACTTTTTGTTCTGGCGGGGAGGTCGTTCTAACTTGCTCGGATGCCACCAGTTACCTTTGGAGCACCGGGGCAACAACCCAAAGTATTGCGGTAAGCCAGAGCGGCCAGTACACCGTGGCCGCTCAAGGACTGTGCGCCATGTTCAGTTCAGCCCCCATCAGCATCAATGTGTTGTCCGCTCCGTTGCCATCCGTTGTTGCGCCAGACACCATTTTTGTTGGAGAATCTACTACGCTCGTCGCAACTGGCGATAAAATCACCTGGTATGATTCGCCTACTGCCCAAATCAACCTGACGGTAAACGATTCGTTGGAGACCCCGACCCTTACCGCGAACACTACCTACTGGGTGACCAATACATCAGTGTATGACACGCCCAACGATTTTGTAGGGATGGTAGACCACCAAGGTTCTGCAACCAGCGACGTCAATTACAACGGAGGGTTGATTTTTGATTGCTTTGAGCCCTTTATTTTGGCCAAAACGAAGGTTATCACGACCGTAGCCGGCGACCGAAAAATTGACCTCAAAGCATCAAACGGCGATGTTTTGCAAACAAAAACGGTCAATATCCCATCCGGAACCACCATCATAGACCTGAATTTTGACGTCCCAGTGGGCACCAATATGCTACTCTCCACAGACGCAACGGTGAATGAAGCCAGCATCGGCTCTTCGGGCCCTCAATTGCGTCGCAGCAATCAAGGTTGTGATTTCCCGTATGAGATTGCAGGGGTGGTAAGCATCAAAAACTCGACGTTCAACCTAGAGCGGTACTACTATTTCTATGACTGGGAGATTGACTATTACGGATTTGAATGTACCAGCGACCGGGTACCCGTGACCGTGGTAGTGGAAGAAGAAACCAGTGCAACCAACCTGCCTACCTGGGCGGCTGGCCTTCGTGTCTTCCCTAACCCAAGCACTGGTGTTATCAACCTCGACATTCAGGGTTTTGCGGGTGGCGAGCTTTCGACCATCGTTAAAAACGCGCAAGGCCAAACGCTTCAAAACCGGACGTTCAGTGCCCCTGCTGGCAACGCTACTTTCAGTACTGATTTGAGCAATTTCCCTGCGGGAATCTATTGGCTCGAATTGGCCAGCGAAGGCGGCAACATGCAACGGAAAGTGATGATTCGTTGAGCTGGTTGAGTTGGTAATTTGTTTAGATGGGGATTTGGGGATTTGTTTCGCTTAAGCTTGGTATAGTTACCGGGCTTGAGCAAAACAAATCCCCAAATCCCCAACTAAACAAATCCACAACCAATACCTATTTGCGCACAAAAATTTGGCTGCGCCCACCTACTTTCAGCACATAAGCTCCGGCTGCCAAGCCGGAAATCGGGATTCGACAAAGCATTTCCCCTGCTGTAACTTTTAGCAATTGGCTTTTTAGAACGCGACCGTCCAAGCCCAATATTTGCAGGCTGGCCTCCATCTCTTTTGTTGAGGCAATTTCCACTACCAACTGGTTTTCAACAGGATTACCCAAAATTTGGAGCTCAAAATCGGATTTTTGGAATGGCCCCTGCACGGCTGAAACCGAACCGAATTCGTCTGCCCCTACGTCGTTTGCCCCGTCTGACCGGGCTTGGCCCTCGCGGTCCTCGGTAATGAATGGAATGCTTACCCCGGCATTGATGCAAGGGCTATTGGCGAGCAAATGATAGGTAGCGTCAAGTTTTGGATCGGTATCAAAACTATGGAGGTCGCGGAACGTCTGCGCCTTCCATTGCGCCAGTGTCCATTCCTGCCAATCGAGGTTGTCATCGAGAAATACCGAGCCGTTGGGGTCGTAGTAAAAGTTGTTGTCAATGATGTTCGTGTTCCCGGCAAGCGCGCCCTCCCGCACCCGTACCATCGGCAAATCCTGGCTGGCTGCCTGCACGAAAAGATTGTCCTGAACCCGGATGTTCTGGCTGCCTGCCCGAGCTGAATTGTTGTCGTCAATCCACACATCGGTTGTATTGAAAAACAGGGCGGCCATCTCGGCTTGTGCAGCGTTGATAACCGTGTTGTTGTACACCTGTGGGTCCTTTGCGCCCCAAAGACCGATGCCTGCGTGTTGGGTGTTTACGATCAGGTTGTTGGCTACCACCCCATTGATGTTTTCAAAATAGTTGGGGTTGAAGTCTGTGTCAAACCATTCGGCATCGGTATAAAAACCCAGGTAAATGCCGCCTTCCCCACAGTTTTCCAGCAAATTTTGCTCAATCACGCAATTGCGGCCACCGCCCTTGACGTACACCCCAGTAGTGGCGATGTCATGAAAATGGCAACCCCGAACGGTAAGATTTGGGGCGTTCACATTGTCAATCCCCTCCGCGTTGAAATCCAATTGGGCGCCCGGCCCCACCCCGGTATGGTGGATTTCGCAGTTCAGAATGGAAATGTTGGCACAGGCAGGGGTAAGTTTGATGCCATCGCGCCCGCTGTGGTGAATCTTACAATCCTTTACGGTGATATTGCTCACGCCACGCCGTTGGTTGAATGGCACCGAATTGTCCCAGTCCCAATTGGTTTCAAACTTGATGGCGTAGTAGTAAC
>JALHPW010000150.1 GCA_022842255.1 Saprospiraceae bacterium
CAATAAGGGTAGCGACATTGGCACTATTCTATTCAAAAAGGATATTTTTATTCGTCTTTTTAATCCTCGAAAGGACGTGTGGGTTGACCATTTTGACGTGGCTGAAGGGTTGATTTACCCCAAAACAGAGATTGGCGAAGCAACTGTTTTGGTTTTAAAATTAAATGAAGTCAATCGAATTTTGGAACGCCTTGACTTGATTGAAGCTGGACTTTTCCCTTAAACTGATTCTGTCAAAATATGCACGCATTCAAATTTTCGCTCTTCCTTTTTCTGTTAGCACAAATCCTCTCCGCCCAAACAACCTACCTACACTGCGGGCGCATCTTACCGATCAGCGGCGACGCCATCCTCAACGCTACGATTGTGGTGGAAGGCAACAAAATTGCCAGAATCGAGCCAGGCTTTTCGCGAATCCCCACCGGCGCAGAAGCCATTGGTTTTGCCAGGGCTCATCGATTGCCACGTCCACATCGAATGGGAGCAAAGCCGAAGCTCTTACACCGAAAAATACATCCTGAACCCCGCCGACATCGCCTTTCGAGCCGCTGTGTATGCTCGCCGAACGCTGGACATCGGCTTTACCACCGTGCGCGACCTCGGTGGAACGGGCGTAAACATCGCCCTGCGAAACGCCATCAATTCCGGCTGGGCCACAGGCCCACGCATCGTCACCGTAGGGCGCTCGCTCAGCATCACTGGCGGCCACGGTGATGGGACCACGGGCGCCAAATGGGACCTTTTTGACCCACCCGGCCCTGAAATGGGCATGGCCGACGGTCCCGACGAATGCCGCGCCGCCGTACGCGAACAAATCAAACGAGGCGCTGATTGCATCAAAGTCTGCGCTACCGGCGGGGTACTTTCCTTGGCCCGCGACGGCACTTTGCCACATTACGCCGAAGACGAACTTTCCACCATTGTCAAAACCGCCCGCGACCTGGGTGTCGATGTAGCCGCCCACGCCCACGGCGACGAGGGCATGCGCCGCGCCGTGGAAGCCGGGGTGGTGAGCATCGAGCACGGTACGTTCATGAGCGATGCCACCATGGATGCCATGATCAAACACGGCACCTGGCTTATCCCTACCCTCACGGCGGGACAGGCGGTGAGCGACAGCGCGAGTTTTGCCAAGGGCTTTTTCCCGGAGGTGGTGCGCAAAAAAGCCATCGAAATTTGTCCGCAGCTCAAAGCCACCGCAGGCAAAGCCTACAAAAAAGGGGTAAAAATTGCGTTCGGGACAGATTCTGGCGTTTCACCCCATGGCAAGAACAACCTGGAGTTCGGTCTCCTGGCCGAGGCTGGCATGAAAAATGTCGACATCCTCCGCTCGGCTACGTTGGATGCAGCTACCCTGTTGCGCATGAACGACCGCATTGGTTCCATCGAGCCCGGAAAACTCGCCGATTTAGTGGCCGTGGAAGGCAACCCGATGGAGGATATTCGGGCCATGACGAAGGTGGTGTTTGTGATGAAGGATGGGAAGGTGGTTAGAGGTGATGAAATGATGAAATGATGAAAACCAAAGCAATATCCAAGTTCAACATTCAACGTCAAATGTCAAAAAATAAAACCATCCTAATCACCGGCGGCGCGGGCTTCATTGGCTCGCATTTGGTGCGCCATTTTGTGCACAAATACCCCGATTATAAAATCGTCAACCTCGATGCCTTGACGTATGCGGGCAATCTGGAGAACCTGCGCGACGTAGAACATGCGCCCAATTACGTTTTTGAAAAAGGCGACATTACGGACGCAGCCTCGCTCCAAACCATCTTTGAAAAACACTGCCCGGACGGCGTCATCCACCTCGCAGCGGAAAGCCATGTGGACCGCTCGATTTCCAATCCAATGGCTTTCGTGGAAACCAACGTGATGGGCACGGTAAACCTGCTCAATACCCTCCGCAAGCTCTGGGGAGACGATTTTGGGGACAAACGTTTTTACCACGTCAGCACCGATGAAGTGTACGGCTCCCTGGGCGAAGAAGGCTATTTCACGGAAGAAACCCGCTACGACCCACGCTCGCCCTACTCGGCCTCCAAAGCCGCGAGCGACCACTTTGTGCGGGCTTATTTTCATACCTACGGACTGCCGGTAGTACTCTCCAATTGCAGCAACAACTACGGCCCCAACCATTTTCCGGAAAAGCTTATCCCTCTGATGCTCAAGAACATACGCGAAGAAAAACCCCTCCCGGTGTACGGCGATGGGAAATATACCCGCGACTGGCTTTGGGTAAAAGATCATGCTTCGGCGATTGACACCATCTTCCACGAGGGCCGCAACGGCGAGACCTACAACATCGGCGGCAACAACGAGTGGAAAAACATCGACCTCGTGCACACGCTTTGCGACATCATGGACGAGTTCCTGGGCCGCGAACCCGGTTCGTCGCGCCAACTGATCACGTTCGTCAAAGACCGTCCTGGCCACGACCGCCGTTATGCCATCGACGCGTCCAAACTCAAAAACGAACTGGGTTGGCAGCCATCCATCCGCGCCGAGGAGGGTTTCCGCGAAACCGCAAAATGGTACCTGGAAAACGAAGAATGGCTCCTGCGCGTGGGCTCAGGCGAGTACCAGCAATATTACAAGCAGCAGTACGGGGAGTAGGGAATGTCCAATGTCCCTACCCTTCCACAATCTGACCATTGATCAGAATTTCCAAATTTCGGGTGCGAGAGGTGCTGGGGTCAAAGATTTGGTTGCCATCGGGGGAGGTGCCTTCGCCGATGGTGATTTCCCATTCTTCGTTGATGACCGCCACCGAGCGCGTGACCACACCATCTTTTATGGTCGTACCGGCTATGACCGCACGGTTGATCAGCTCGCCCTTGTCATTAAAGGTGGCAAGCACGTATTCGTAGTTTAAAAGCTCCGCCTTCCACCATACCAGTCCAATAAATTGGTCGGTGTTGTCGATGGAAAAACACGGCACATACTCCGTGAATTCATCATCGGCCACCACCGTTTCCGTAGGATGGATAAACTGGGAAATCAAGGCATCCGAAAGCGGGTCGTTCTCGGTGCCGAAAGTATGGTGCGTGTCTTCGCCAAGGGTAACCGGCATCGGAACCGGCGGAAACTTGGCTAGGAAATCGTGAAAATGTAGTTTCTTCATGTTCAATTTTTTAAGAATGGGGATTTGGTTATGCTTGTCACGAATTCCAAGCCTAGCCCCCTCAAATAACCAAATCCCCAACTAATCAAATAACCAATACCTCAATATCCATTTCCTCCAATAAAGCTCTGAAAATCATCCAATTGTGCGCCTTTCAGCACCCGTGGGATTTTGGCTTGGCCATTGAGTTTGCCACGTTGGTTCAGCCAATCCAGAAACACCTGATTGGGCAGCAATTGCCCGCGCACGTTGCGAAGGGCATAACGGCGTTCTACGGCGTAATCCTCGTTCAATCGGCAGAGTTCTTCGTCCAGCGCATTGACGATGGTTTCGCTCGTAAGTGACTGATTTTCAGCAGAAATATACCACTGGTGTGCCCAGAACGTGCCTTCCCTATGGCTTGAAACCGCGAATTCACCAATGCCCGCACGCAGGCGCTCATCCACGGCCCGCACGGCGTCGCAGAGGTTGTCGATGGAAATGTGTTCGCCGCAGGCAGACAAGAATTGTTTGGTACGTCCTGTGATGCGGAGTTCTGCCTTTTCGACATCCGTAAATTGAACGGTATCGCCCAAAAGATAGCGCCAGGCACCCGCTACTGTGGTGAGCAAAAGCGCGTAATGTTTGCCCGTTTCCACTTCCGACAGTTCAAGGCTTTTGGGTTGGCTGCTGCGCAAATCGCCATTGTCGTCAAAGTTTTCCTCGTCAAAAGGCACAAATTCAAAATACACCCCGCAGTCGTTGAGCAATTTCATCGGACGGTGGTCGGGGCGTTCCTGGTAAGCCAAAAACCCTTCCGAAGCGCCGTAGCTGTCCATGTACAGGATGGGTTGGCCAAACAATGGAGCAAGGGTAGGTTTGTACGGTTCAATGGGCACGCCCCCGTGGATGAACACGTTGAAAGATGGCCATATTTCGTTGATATGCGCCAATTTATGTTTCTCGATGATGCGTTCCAAGACCAATTGCAACCACATCGGATTGCTCACCGAGAATCCAATATCCCATTGTGGCGCCTCTTCTGCGATGCGCTCGATGCGCTCGCCCCATTCCGGCAAATCGGTGATATGCCGACCCGGACGGTAAGAGCGTTCCATAATCCGCGGCCGGTTCATGCCCATGATCCCTGAAAGGTCGCCCTCCCAGTGATAGCCCACCCGTTTTTGCTGGGTACAGGATCCTACCATGAGCATTTGCTTGGTGTAATGCTCCGGGGCGAGGTCGTAAAACTTGGCCATGTCGTAAAAAAGCCGACGCGAACCACGCTTCATCCCACGCAACAAATCTTCGGTGAGTGGCAGGTATTTGGTGGCCGATTGGCTGGTGCCGCTGGAAAGGGCAAAGTAGGGCACTAGGCCCGGCCAGCACACATCTGGTTCATCTTCCAGGTGCGCCCTCGACCACCAACGGTCGTAAAGTGTTTGGTATTCCATCGCCGGTACAACCTGTTTAAAAGCAGGCTGCACATCGTCTGATCGCAAAATATCTTTGAAATTATACTCCAAGCCAATGGCCGTATGCCGTGCTTCCCAAAGCAGGTCGCGCAATTGTTGTTCTTGAAGCTGTGCCGGAGATTGGCGTGTTTGACCAACAAGCGCACCAAGTTTGGCGCTTTGCTGGATAATTGTTCCGATGATATAGGACATGCGTGGGTTGGAAATTTAGATATTGGGATATTGGGATATTCCGGATTACAAACAAATATTTCAATATCTCAATATCCAAATATCCCAAAAGGAGCGCGAAGGTAAAAAGCAGGGGAGGTATTGGCGCAAAAAAATTCCCCCGATATGCCGTTGGTGCAGCAAACCGGGGGAATCAAAAAGTTGGTTCCGAGCTTTTCAACTCATTCTACGGGCGGAGGTGGGTTTTTCCGCTCGTACAGGTAAGCACCCAACAAGCCCGCACCACCAAAGATGGCAATCAGGGCAAAAAAGATCCCCGTGCTGCTTTGGTTGTCCAAATGGAACAGGTTTGAAATCACAATCGCAAGCAGCAATCCCAAACCAGCGCCCACGAAAAGTAAGCCGTTTTTCAGAGTTTGGGAAGGGTTGTATTGGTTGCGCCTGCGCTTGCTGTCAGCGGGGTTCATGCCCTTGTCAATCATGGACATTTTTACCCTGCTTTCCAGGTAAACGATTGCAACAACCATCAAAAAAGCCGAAACGGGAACAATAAATGCAACAGAATCCATAATCCTAGTAATTTTTTTGTGTGAAAAAAGTGGTTTTCGTTTCCAATGAAGCTATGACAAGCTTGTTGAAAAAGAGGTTACAACACGAAGGATATTTTTTGTGACTACTATCTGTTAACCGCATAGCTCATCGGGGGGGATTTACCACATAGTCACATAGATAACATAGTTTGATGGTCACACTGGAGCCAACTATGTTATCTAGGTGAACTATGTGGTAAATACCATGAGGACTAGGTGGTTCTCAAAACCCCAATTCCAAACAGCGCAAAATCGTACTTCACCGGATCGGTGGCATCGAATGCGCGCAGGTTTTCGGTGAGCTCTAGTACGGATTTCCAGTCGGTTTGTTCGCGCTGCAAAAGCCCCAACCGACGCGCTACCCGCTCCACATGCACATCGAGCGGGATGAGGAGTTGCGCAGGGCGGATGTTTTTCCAAACGCCAAAATCTACCCCGGCTGCGTCTTGCCGCACCATCCAGCGCAGGAACATGTTGAGCCGTTTGCAGGTGCTGCCCCGTGCAGGGGTGGCCACGTGTTTGCGGGTTCGTTCGGGGGCGTACGGATGGTCAAAAAAATCGTCGTGGAAACCCCGCAAAGCATTTTCTATGGTAGGGTCTTGCGGGCGGAGGTGCCGACTGAAGGCGGTTTCCAGGGATTCGTTTTTTCGATAAAAAGTTTGAAAAAACTCCAAAAACCACAAGGTATCGGTAGCCTGAAACGTGCGGTGTTTGAAGCTTTCAAAACGGGCGCGGTCCTGCTCCACATGGTTGAGCATGAAATCGTACGGGGCATGGTCCATCAGCTCGGACAAACGATTGGCGCTCTGGATAATGGTCTTGCGCTGCCCCCATGCAAGTGTGGCCGCCCAAAAAGCCATGATTTCCCGGTCCTGCAACTTTGCAAACCGGTGCGGAATGGAAATGGGGTCGTCGGCGATAAAATCGGGTCGGTTGTATTGGGTTACCGCTCGGTCGAGGAGTATTTGCAGGGAATGGGTATTGGATGACATAGGGTATTGGGTTTTTACCGCAGATACGCGGAGGTTCACACTTTGCGCCACTGCGCCTCCGCGGTAAAACAGTCAACGATTTTCCTCAATATGCAGCAATATCCGCTGTCTGCGCCGCTCCACCTTTTGGGCAATTTCCCGAAAAAACCAATCGCGGTTTTTATCCGCTGAATGGGTCAGTGCCGTGGATTTTGAGGTGATGCTCTCGAACCAGTTTTGTGTGTAGTCGCAAAGCCTGGCATCCGTGCTTTTCAAAAAATTGGGGGTACAATATGCAGTGTAGGCCATCCGCCCAACGTCGGAAGTAATCAGCGCAGCGATGTTGGCGTACACCATTTCGTTGTAAAACAACTGGAAACTGCCCCGGCCAAGTTCGGCGTTTTCCCCCACGTTGAATTTGCGCCCAGCCGTTGTCACCGCTTTCATGTGGGTCGACCAGTCTTGCAAACGGTCAATCAAAGTCAGTGCTTCGAGCGGGTCGCGAAACCCACCGGCATACACGTGGTACTCGATTTGGGCCAGGGTATTGTCCATGATTTGGGCCGTCCAGAGTTCCGTACTGGGAAGCGCTAGGTATTGGTGGAGCACCGCCTGACTTTCCCGGATGACGGGTTGGGTAATCAGATCAAATGAAAACTGCCGGTCGCGGAGCCATTCCAAATTCCAGGTAGTGCGCGCCCAGCCGTACAACTTGAAGGCAATCAGCTCCGGAAACAGGCAATAGGTAAACACGGGCAATTCCGCCGAAGCATAATATAGGTGTGCGTTCGGCATCTTGTGGATTTTTTCAAAATCCTCGTTCATCGAGGCCAAATAATCGGAAAAACTCGTGATTTTACGCGAAAAGGCATTGTAGTTAAACACCACATTGTCACTTTGCCCAACGGTAAGGGCATCCAGCGATATCCGGTAATGGACGGCTAATTTGGCCAATTCCTGTGGCGAAAGAAAGGTATCCCCCCGAAGTCGGCGATAAATAGGGTCTTTTGCCAGGTTAAGTAGGTCGCACAGTTCATCCACCGCATCGGCGCGGCGTGGAAAGCGGCTCAGGATGAGCTCAAAAAGTTGGTCTTGCAGTGTAGGCTGAAGCATACGGGTGCGCTTGGATTTGTCGAAGGAAAAGTAGGCAGTTTTTTAAAAGCCCCGTGAAAATAAAAAAACCGGGCAGTGCGAACACGACCCGGTCAATGTGGAATTTTCCTTCACTCAATCACCTTTTCAGGCATCCGTATCGTCTGATGCCTTTTCCTTTTTAGGGGTTGCTTTCGCATTTTTTTTCGTGGGGGCTGTGGACAAGTCTTCCGGAACAACAGCAGGTTTCGCTGCTTTTTTGGTCTTTTTTTCTCCCTTTGGAGGGTTATTCAACACCCATTCCTGAGGTTCCGCCATTTCACGCGCCCAGTTTTCCAACCATTTCGTCAGGCGAAATTTGGCAAGCTCGTATCCCAATCGTTGGTATTCTTGCATCGCCTTGGCCTGGTAAAATTCGGTGCGGAGTACCGCCAGGGTATCCTGGTCCTTTTTTCCGCCTTCCGCTGCCAGGTTTTGAAACGCCAACTTGGCCTTTGTTTTTGACGCTTTGGCCTTTTGGAGTTTACTTTTGGACAAACGATACGCTTTCTGGAGCGCTTCAACATCTGCGTTTCCGATCAGTCTGCTGTCTTCCAATAAGGTCGCAATCTTCTTTTTCATAAAAATTTGGATACAGATTTTGTTAGGAATTCGAGACCGCAAACCTCCGGCACTTTACACAGACGTAAAGTTAAGTTTACAAAAACGGCTAAAACTTAACATTGGAGCGGAATTCCCCCCAGAATCAGGCTCAAAAATCCCATACTTTTCCAGACCTTTGCGCCCCAAATCATATCAATGACAAACGCAATTCTCCTCCTCGAAGACGGCACCGTTTTCCGGGGCAAAGCAGCCGGGAAAATCGGCACCACCACCGGCGAAATCTGCTTCAACACCGGCATGACGGGTTATCAGGAAATTTTCACTGACCCCTCTTACACCGGCCAAATTCTGGTCGCCACCAACGTCCACATCGGCAACTACGGCATTCACGACCAGGAAATTGAAAGCGACAGCATCAAAATCGCGGGGTTTGTTTGCCGCAATTTCAATGTGCCCTTCAGTCGCCTCAACGCCCATCGCAGCATCCAGGATTATTTTGAGCAAGAAGGGCTCGTGGCGATTCACGACCTGGACACCCGCGCCATCGTGCAGCATATCCGCGAACGCGGGGCCATGAACTGCATCATCTCTTCCGAAATCGACGACCTGGAAGAACTGCAACGCCGACTAGCGGCAACGCCCAGCATGGACGGCCTCGAGCTTTCGAGTAGCGTGAGTACCCGCGAACCGTATTTCATTGGCAACCCCGAGGCCAAATACCGCGTGGCCGTGATGGATTTCGGGGTTAAAAAGAACATCCTCCGCTGCTTCGACCAGCGCGATTGTTACCTTCAGGTGTTCCCGGCCAAAACCGATTTTGAAACCGTAAAAGCCTGGAAACCAACGGGATACTTTCTATCCAACGGTCCTGGCGACCCGGCTTCCATGCCTTATGCTGTAGAGACCGTGCAGAAAATGCTCGCCGATGGCAACCCACTTTTTGGCATTTGTCTGGGCCAGCAATTGCTGGCACTGGCAGCCGGTTTGCCCACCTATAAACTTCACCATGGGCACCGCGGACTCAATCATCCGGTCAAAAACCTCGTGAGCGGCCTGAGCGAAATCACCAGTCAAAACCACGGTTTTGGGGTGTTGGAACAAGCAGTATACGATTCACCAAGTATCGTGGAAGCTACCCACCTCAATTTGAACGACAATACCATTGAAGGCATTCGATTGAAAAATTACCCAGCATTTAGCGTTCAATACCACCCAGAAGCCAGCCCGGGGCCACATGATGCTCGGTACCTATTTGATGAATTTGTGGGTATTATGTCCTAGAAAGCCTAGAGGTGGGGGGTTTAAAAAAAAACATTTTTTATTTTAAACATTTTAAGTTTAGTTTAAAAAACTTGGTTTTTTT
>JALHPW010000151.1:0-8981 GCA_022842255.1 Saprospiraceae bacterium
AATTGGGGATGCATAATCTGTTGGTGACCTCAGTGTGTGTTTGGCCAGCATGAGCGAAATCATTCGCTATAGGTAAAGGCAGGCTAATTGGCCCATAAGTTATTTTGCGTCGTCAACAACGCTATTTGGTCCGATGCAAACACACGACATTCCAATTCACGTATTGCACGATATCAATCCGTTCGATTTCAAAATCGAACGGATTGATCATGTGAACCACTACAATCCGCTCCGAGTACACCGGCACGACTATTTTGAGATATTCCTGTTCGAACGGGGCGATGGGCACCATCTGATTGATTTTGAGCAAGTGCCAATCCTCGACCGACAGATTCATTTTGTGACCCCTGGGCAAGCGCATCAGGTAAACCGGAGTGCAGATCCCAACGGGTTTGTGTTGCTTTTTTCGTCGGAGTTTTATCATTCCAACCGCGAACGCAGCGATTTTTTGTTTCAGTTCCCGCTCTTTTACCATAAGACCGGCAATCCCACGATTGTGCTCCCACCCGATGAGTTTGAAGATTGCTGGGAGCTGGTGGAGAATATGTTGCAGGTTTTTTCCAGTCGGCACAGCCAGAAAAATTCGATTTTGCATTCCTACCTAAATATTTTCCTGTGCAATTGCCTGGATTATTTTGAACGCCAGGAATCGTCGCCATCCCATAAATCGGCTGGTTGGGCACAGTTCCAACAATTTCAAATAGCCGTGGAGAAGCACTTCAAATCCCTGCACGAAGTAGCAGAATACGCCAAACATTTGGCCATCAGTCCGCGCCAACTCAACGAATCCAGCAAAAAATTTGCAGGCGTTTCTGCGGTCGAATTCATTCACCAGCGGCTTGCTTTGGAGGCCAAACGGAGCCTTTACTATTCCAATGCCAACATCAGTGAAATTGGGTTCGAGCTTGGGTTTGAGGACCCCACCCATTTCAGTCGCTTTGTGCGCAAATGCACCGGGCGCGCCCCTACCGATTGGAGAAAAGCAGCGAAGGTGTAAAAATTGACAAGGAAAACTCGAAAATGTGCAAGGGATTGGGTTGGCATGGCCCTCAACTTTGAGGATCATTCACCAACTATTTTTTACATGAAAAACTACGTTTATTTCCTGATCCTTTTCCTAAACGGCTTTTCCCTTGCCCGCAGCCAGGCACAAAGCCCCCAATGGCATTTTCTTGGCGACACCATCATTGAACAAACTTGGTCGACCAATGTGCTATCCTATCTTGATGGTGACGCCCCGTATGTCGCGTTCGAACAGTTTGACGACAGTTTCTTGAGCTATTGGAACATCCGACGGTTTGATGGTACTTCCTGGGCCCCTGTCGATACGAATGGACTCGGGGTCCACAATTTCCAATGGTTGGGAGCGAACGCCAACGGAAACCTGCAAATCGCTTACTTCGACCAAGATAGTATGCGGTTTGGTCTGAAACGGCTGGTTGGGAGCACCTGGCAGGACATTACCAAATCGCCGCGTTTGGAACACTATCCTTATTTGGCCTCCTACGCATTCGACGGAGAAATGTTTTATGCAGCATTCCCAGACCTAACCTTGGAGGACAAAATCTCCGTCTTTGCCTTTGATGGGAATGATTGGTCGGCTGTGGGCCAGACTGGTTTTTCCACCGGACGGGTGCATTCGGTTGTCCTTAAAATCAGCAACGGGATACCTTGGGTAGCCTACCTCGACCGCTCGCTTGGGAACGCCGGAATGGTTAAAAAACTGGATGGAAACAACTGGCAAGTTGTTGGGAATCAGCTTTTTGACGGTGATGTACACGGGCGAATGGACATGGCCGTCTCCAATGGCATTCCCTATATCGCCCATGCTGACTCTTCGACGCAATTTAGGGCATCAGTGCTAAAATTTGACGGGAGCAACTGGGTATCACTTGGTCAACCCATGCCGGCCGCAAGCACCCAATTTTTAAAGTTAGCGGTAGATGGCCCCATTCAAAAGCCATATATCTTGGTGGAAGAAAACGGGCCAAATCTTTGGGGGCTCTCAACCCTAGTCCTGGAAGGTGCTAACTGGGAATATGTTGGAGCCAAAGGTTTTATAGACAATTACTGGAATCTTGAATTCAGCATCAACAATGGTGTTCCGATGGTTGGGTATTCAAGAAGTCCATTCGGCGGTGGTGCATCTGTTCAAGTTTTCAGTCCGCTCAGTGCGGCCCCAGAACCCCTACCCCCACTTATCGCATTTGCGGTCAGCCCAAATCCTGTGGTTGGGAAAACCTTACAAATTCAAATGGCTAGTGAGGAAAATCTAAATGCTGTTGTTCAAATATATGACCTGGAGGGTCGTTTAAAGTGGAAATCAAACACCATGATTGAAAAAGGGAATAGCAACCTGGCATTCAATATAGGCACACTGGCCTCAGGAAGCTATCTGGTTCAACTCAAATCGGCTTCCGGAAAGGTGTTTGGAAACAAATGGTTTATAGTCATTTGAGTAGTTTGAAGGCTCATCCCCTCAGACCACAAAAAAGCAGCGATAGGGCAAGTCAGCCCTTCGCTGCTTTTTTTTGATTCTTTGCATAAAAATAACCTGAGGAGCTCACAGCGGGCAAAGCCGATGCGCTACCTTTGGCGGCCTTTTTGCCCCTCTGTCTGCTATTTTAATGGCAAGGCAGTCGGGTTCATCCAAATGCCCTCTCTACAGTCGTGTTACTTACGACACCTGCCTGAATCTCAGGCGTATTTTTCACCACTCATCACTCCAATCTGGATGATTCAAAAAATCCTCTCTTTTTCACTTTTCTTGGTATTGTCGCAGTTTGCATTTGCACAAAATGCCACCCTCGTGGGTTGGGTGCGCGATGCGGACAACAATACCAACCTGAACGATGCTTCGGTAGTCGTTTCGGGCACTGGTAAGCTTTCTGCCTCCGATGAAAGCGGTGCCTATCAAATCGACAATGTAGCTGCTGGAACCTACAACCTGGTAGTAACCCGCAACGGTTATTTGCCCCAGGAAGTCCGCGTAACAGTACCCGAAAGTGGTGAGGTCCGCACCAACGTACTGCTGCGTCGCGACCAAAACGCTACTTCTTCCCCAACGGTGACCGAAATCCCCACCATTACGCTCGAAGAGGCGGAAGCCGAAACAGAGGGTTCTGGGGAGGTGGCCAACTTGCTCAACGCCAGCCGCGACATTTACCAACAGGTGTCGGGCTTTGGTTGGGGCAATTTCCGATTCCGCGAACGCGGTTACGATTCGGAGCACTTCCCGTTGTTCCTCAACGGCGTGAATATCAATGACCCGGAAACAGGTTTTGCCTTTTTTGGCGAAATTGGCGGTCTGAACGACGTGCTTCGCAGCCGAGAAAGCAGCATCGGACTTGCTCCGGCAGAGTTCACTTTCGCCGAAATCGGGGGCGCTACGCGTCTCGATACCCGCGCATCCGTTCAGCGCAAACAAATCAGGGCCACCTACGCAAAATCAAACCGCACCTACACAGACCGTGTTATGCTCACCATGAACACCGGCCTCATGCCCGGTGGCTGGGCCGTGAGCCTTTCCGGGAGCCGCCGCTGGGGACAAGAGGGTTACTTTGAAGGCACTTTCTTCGATGGCTATTCTTATTTTCTTTCGGTGGATAAAAAAATTGGCCGCAAACATGCACTGAACCTCACCTTCCTCGGCGCGCCGAGCAAACGGGGTAAAGTGGCTGATTCCTTCGAGGAAATGTTTGAGCTGGCAGGAACGAACCGTTACAACCCGAACTGGGGGTACCAAAACGGCGAAAAACGCAACGCAGCCGTTGGCTATGCCAACCAGCCCATTGGAATCCTTCGCTACGACTGGACGCCTCAAGCAGGCACCTCTGTTATGGTGGCCGTATCCGGACAAGCGGGCAAACGGGGCGACACCCGATTGGAATGGAACGACGCAACCAACCCTGCCCCCGATTACAACCGTCGTTTGCCATCCGCTATCCTTGACCCAACCCTTTCTGCTGAATGGGCAGACGCCCTCCGCAACGACCAAAACCTGCGCCAATTGGATTGGCACCGCTTTTACGACGAAAACAGTAGAAACCTCTTCACTGTAAACAATGCGGACGGCATTGCCGACAACACCGTGACTGGCAACCGCTCCCAGTATATCATTGAAGACCAACGCGCCGACAGCGAAGAAATCGGGTTCAATGCTCTGTTGAACCAGCAACTAAACGTCCGATCCAAAATCCAGGCTGGCGCCAGTTACCGCTGGTATAGGGGCCAGAATTTTAAAGTGGTGGATGACCTGTTGGGCGGCGACTATTGGCTCGACATCAACCGCTTTGCTGCCCAGGATTATCCTGGCGAGCCGGACAAGGAACAAAACGACCTGCTCAACCCAAACAATGTGGTGCGCAAGGGAGATGTATTCGGGTACAATTTTGACGAAAACATCCGCAGCGGAAATACCTGGTTCCAAGTGACGACCGACCTTTCGCGCTTCCAATTTTTCTTTGGCGGCGAAGTGGGTTTGAATACCTTCTGGCGCACGGGTAAGATGCAAAACGGGCGTTTTGTGGAGAATTCCCTGGGCGACTCCGAAAAGCAATCGTTTTATACCTACGGTGCAAAAGGTGGTGTCACATACAAAGCCAACGGGCGCAATTATTTCTACGCCAATGGTTTTATCGGTACCAAGCCACCCCAATTCCGGGATATTTTTCTCTCCCCCCGCAACCGCAACGACGTGGTGCCTGGTGTAGACCCCTACACCGTGCAAAGCCTGGAAGGGGGCTATATCCACCGCGCCCCAGCCTTCCGGGCCCGTGTGACAGGCTACCTGACCAATTTCAAGGATGAGGTGGAGAGCAATCTGTTTTTCGCTCAATTGCTAGGAGAATTCAGTACGGTGGTGCGCACTGGTGTGGATCGCCAACACATGGGCGTCGAAGCGGCCTTTGAGTGGAAACCGCTCCCTTCCTGGGTGTTCACAGGTGCTGCCAATGCAGGATATTACCACTATACTTCTCGTCCAGTGCTTTATCAAAGTGCCGACAATACAGGGTCGGTGGGGCTCGATAGCATTACGGTGTATCAGGACAATTTCCTCGTGCCACGCACCCCACAAACCGCCGCCAATCTGGGTATAAAATATGAGGGCAAAAGATTCTGGTTTGCCTCTTTAAGCCTCAACTGGGCAGATAATTTTTGGTTCTATTTCGACCCAACCCGTAGGCGGGCAGAAGCCGTTTTGGGATTGGAACCGGGTTCTCCCATCTGGAATACGATAATTGACCAACGCAAAGCCCCAGCGGCCTACACACTCGACTTTTTTGGTGGAAAATCCTGGAAAATCAACAAGTATTTCCTCTATTTGAACGTCGGGGTGAACAACCTATTGGACAACAAAAACATCATCGTATCCGGGCGTGAAGCCTATTTGAACGCTTTTGGACGCGAATTTGACAATGCCAATTTGTACACCCATGAAGTGCAATACGCTCCTGGCCTGAACTATTTTGTTTCGCTGGGCGTGCGGCTTTGATGTCTGAAGGGTTTGAACACCTCAAACCCTTCAAACCCTTCAAACAACCCAAACCCAAGAAAACCTATCCACCTGATTTTCAACACAAAAAAACATTCATCCATGTTTTTCCAAAAAAATAAAAACCTCGCAACTGGCCTACTGGCTACCCTATTATTGGCGGTTTCGTTTGTCGCCTGCGTTAAAACGGATTTTGACCAACCACCTGTTGGCGGGGATGGACAAGATATCCCAACCAATATCACCATCGCTGATTTGAAAAAACTCCACTCGAACTTTTCGGGTGGCTTTTTGCCTATTACCGATGAATTGGTCATTGGTGGCACCGTGGTCATGGACGACCGTTCTGGCAACTATTACAAAGCCCTGGTGATTCAGGACTCCACCGGTGGCATCGAAATCAGTTTCAGCAACGGCTACTTGTATAATCGATACCCCATCGGTCGAAAAATCTACATCCGTTGCAAAGGCCTGATGTTGACAGACTACAATGGCCTTGTCCAACTGGTTGGTGGCTTTTACGAGGAAAATGGCCAGCGGGAAAGCATTGGCATTACCGAAAACCAGGAAATCAACCACATCGTTCGTGGCTTCCTGGGTACACCGCCCGCACCCAAATCGGTCAATGTCAATGAATTGAACATCAATTTGGTGGGTACCCTGATCCGTCTAGATGGTGTGCAGTTCTCCAAATGCGATATGGGTAAAGTATATGCCGATGCAGTGACCCAAACCGACATTAACCGCACTTTGGAGCAGTGTTCCAACGGTGCAGAAGTATATCTTCGCAGCAGTTCTTTTTCTGACTTTGCGATTCAAACCACGCCTACTGGCCAAGGATCCATCATCGGTGTTTTGGGGATTTACAGCAGTAACAGCCAGGTCGACCCTTACGATTTCCAACTTTACATCCGCGACCCGCGCGATGTGTCCATGACCGGAGCGCGTTGTGACGCAGCGGTGGGCGGCACTTTGACCAACATCAACGAAATAAGGGCATTGTTCAGTGGTACAACAACCAATGTTACTGGAAGCAAAAAAATCAAAGGGATTGTGGTATCGGACCGGGTCAACAAGAACCTGAACGACCGCAACCTGTATCTGCAAGATGGCACAGCTGGTATTGTGGTTCGTTTTACGGAAAACCACTGCTACGACCTGGGTGACGAAGTTGAAGTAGACGTGTCGGGTCTGGAGCTAAGCGAATTCAACAAACTGCTTCAGGTAAACAACGTTCCACCGTCAAAAGCCATTCGTCTTGGTTCAGGTAATACTCCTACGCCTCGGACCGCCACCATTGCGGAAATAAACGCCAATTTTGATGCCTGGGAAAGCACGGTGGTGAGGATCACCGGGGTGACCATCGCCAACACTAACGGCGTTGCTGGGGTTTATTCCGGCGGCAAATCCCTAACGGATGGCACTGGCAGCATCCCGATGTTCACGCAATCGTATGCCACTTTTGCCAACGTTCCTTACCCAGCCGGAGCTGTGACGGTAACTGCCCTGGTTTCGGACTTCAACGGGAAACAAGTTATTCTGCGCAATTCAGGGGATGTGCAATAAGCCTCCTGAAGGGGTTTAAACCAAAAAACGTTGCGGCGAACGAGACTGAACCCTCGTTCGCCGCAACGTTTTTTGGTCTCACGCGTTACTTTTGCCCTATGATGCGCATGCGATTTCTATTTACCACTTTCTTGGCGTTGTTTTTTTTGCAGGTTTATGCCCAAAAAACGGATTCCCTGCGTGTAATAGCAGCTGATTCGATTGTTCCCCCGGCCCTTTCCAGCAAAGAAAAGGCGTCCAAAATTGCACCGCCCCCCGCAGCAGACACCACGATAGTGGTTGAAAAAGCAAAAAAACAGGGCTTCGCGCATCGTATTTTTTCAAAAAACTATCCTAATCCGCGCACAGCCGCCCTGTTTTCAGCGGTGTTACCTGGTGCCGGCCAGGCTTACAACAAAAAATGGTGGAAGGTGCCGCTCGTTTGGGGCATTTTGGGCGGGATAACCTATTTTACTTTTGACACCCAAAACACCTACCACGAACTACGCGACGCCTATGCAACAATTGTCAATGGAGGCACTCCTGAATCCCCCTATGACGCCTTTGATGCTACACGGTTAAAATCTTACCGTGATACCTTTCGAGGTTATACCGAAAAATGGTACCTCGCCCTTGGGGTCACTTATTTGCTAAACGTCACAGACGCTTTTGTGGATGCTCACCTGACCCGATTTGATGTGAGCGACGATTTAAGTATGCGCATTAAACCATCTTTGGAAACAAGTGCAGGCCTTCCGGTGTTTGGCCTCGGAATATCTTTTTCGATTTCAAATCCACGTCCCCATCACACCCTTAGTTTTTCCGCGCACCCTTGAACTCCATGCTCGACAGCGAATCCGATAGCCTGCACCTGACCCGGCAGCACCTGCTGGAAAGCCTGCGCTTTCCCTTCTTGGCAGTTGCCTTCATCTGGCTGATACATTTATGGCAGGTAACCGATGGGTTCGATCCAGGGGCGTATGGAATCATGTCGCGCAGGGCCTGGGGACTAAGGGGCATTGTGACTGCTCCGTTGATCCATGGTAGTTGGAAACACTTGATTTCCAATACAGTACCCTTGTTTGTACTCACCTTTATTTCCCTGTATTTTTATCGGAAAGTGGCGATGCGGGCTTTTTGGCTGGTCTATTTTTTGACCGGGGCTGCGGTGTGGTTGTTTGCCCGACCGGTGTCGCATATCGGTGCCAGCGGCGTCATTTATGGCTTGGTGGCCTTCATGTTTTGGAACGGGATATTCCGCCGCAGCCTGCGCTCCATCGTATTGGCGGCAATCGTCATGTTGCTTTACAGTGGGATGTTCTTGGGGGTTTTGCCCGACCAAGAAGGGATTTCTTGGGAAAGCCACTTGATTGGCAGTCTGGCTGGCATCTTTGCGGCATTCCTTTTCAAAGGTGAATTGGAAGACGAAGAGGCTAAGGAACGTGAGCATCCGTTTGCCGATGAAGAAGAGATGGAAAAAACCTTCTTCTTACCACAAGATATTTTTGAAAAAACCAAGGCCCAACGCGCAGAAGAGGCTGAAGAAGCCCGACGAAAAGCGCAGGAAGACAATCCTTTTGGAGGGCCTCCCTTTTGGAATCAGAGTCAGACTTGGTGAGCGGTGATTGTTGACCCTTGACTATTGACCCTTGACTTACAGTGCAAATACTAGATCAGCGCTTTAGTCAACAGTCAATTACCTGTTCCAGAAATCAAATAAATCAATCCTAATGCCCCAACACAACTCATCAAGGGCAAGCCGATGGTTTTGACGTGGTTGAGTTCGCATACTTCAATCTTTTCCAATTGTGAGGCTTGAATCGACAAGGAAGCCGTATCCGGCAATCCTAGCGCAAACTGAGGTTTGACGTAAATCAACACATCGTTTCGGCTTTGTTGGGCATCCACCCGGTCGCGCAACATAGAGGCTTCGAGCGTTTCT
>JALHPW010000151.1:8991-9347 GCA_022842255.1 Saprospiraceae bacterium
GTTCTTATCAAATTTGGGCTCAGACAGGTACCAACCCCTGGTAAGTGGGTGCGCCGCATCCAAAACATACACCGAAAGTCCCTCGGGATTGACCTTGGGTAATCTTGCTTTGGCAATAGGATACCGCTGGTAATACACACAAGCCGTTTGAGAAAGCAGGAAAAAACCTGAAAGCAGTAGGAATAGGATAGGTCGAATGAGTTTCATGTTTTACGGTTTACGGTGGACGGTTTACGGTTTACGGTACACGGTGGACGGTACACGGTTTACGGTACACGGTGGACGGTTTATGGTGATAGGTATTCAGTGAATGATTTTTGGTTCACGATTATGGAAGACGGAATAAGCCAACATTT
>JALHPW010000152.1 GCA_022842255.1 Saprospiraceae bacterium
GAAAAAAGGCGGCGAAGGCGGCGAAAAACCCAGTCGCCCAAAACAGCATTATCACTGCGACAGCGAAGAAGACGAAGGATAGAGCAATTAAGGTTGGATATTCAGTTTGATTGACGAATGATGATTACCCCCATCAAAAATCAGCAATAGTCATTCGTCAATCAAAAAAATCAAAATCCCTAAATAAGGCAACAAAACAAGTCCCATGCACAATTTCTTCTCTTCACGACCCAATCGCCTCTGGACCATCATGGCTGGCTTTTTTGTAGCCAATGCCTTGGTGGCCGAATTCATGGGCGTCAAACTTTTTTCCCTGGAGAAAACGCTTGGTTTTCAGCCTGTTGACTGGTCCATGTTGGGTCAGAGCGGATTGTCGTTCACGCTCACGGCAGGGGTGTTGCTTTGGCCCGTGGTGTTTGTGATGACCGATTTGATGAACGAATATTTCGGTCCGCGTGGGGTGCGTATCATCTCCTACCTGACTGCTGGTTTGATTGCCTATGGCTTTTTGATGTTGTTTCTTGCCATGGGCTTGGAGCCCGCCGATTGGTGGCGCACAGCCCATATCAAGCCGAGTCTTTCTCCTGAAGAACAGGCTGCCATGCGTGCACAGGTGGGCGACTATAATACCGCCTATGCGGTGGTTTTTGGACAAAGCCTTTGGATCATCATCGGTTCCCTGTTTGCGTTTTTGGTATCTCAGGTGGTGGATGTGGCTGTTTTTCACCGCATCAAAGCACGTACCGGAGAGGGCAAACTTTGGCTGCGCTCTACTGGCAGCACTTTGGTGTCGCAATTCCTCGACAGCTTTGTGGTGGTGTTTATTGCCTTGTACATTGGTCAACAATTGCCCTTTGTACAGGTGCTGGCCATTTGCATCATGAATTATTTTTATAAGGGAATCGTGGCCTTGGTGATGACCCCAGTGATTTATTGGGTCCATAATGGCATCGATCGGTACTTGGGACATGAATTGGCCGCAGAAATGAAGAAGGCAGCGCAAGCAGGGCGAGGATGATTGGCATCGAAAACCATCGAAAACCGACCAAAACCTTAGTTCCAGCAGTCAATGTTATCAGCTGATTTGAGCGGCTTCCTACCTTCGCCGCTCAAATTTTCTGCTATGAAACCCTCCTTGCTGCTTTGCCTGTTTTTACTGCCCGGTTTTTCACTTTTTAGTCAAAACAACGCTGACAACTACCAACTTCGGGTCAAAAAGACCGTCGTACCCATCAAACTCGATGGCGCCCTCGATGAAGTGTCCTGGCAAACCGGCGAAGAAAAAGCGGACCATTTCATCCTGAACTTCCCCAACGACACGGCCTTTAGTCCCTGGGCCACCGAAGCCCGTTTGACTTTCGACGACCGCAACCTGTACCTCGGGGTAGTGTGCCGCCAGCGCAGGGCTGATTACACCGTGCAAAGCCTTCGCCGCGATTTTGGCGGCGGCACCACCGATGTCATCAATGTGATATTCGACCCCAGCAAGGATGGCCTCAACGGCTTCATTTTCAGCGTCAGTCCGCTCAATGTGCAACGTGAAGGCCTTATTTCAACCGGAGAAACCATGTCGCTGGAATGGGACAACAAGTGGTATTCCGCGGTGCAAAACTTTGACGATTACTGGACCGTTGAAATTGCCATTCCGTTCAAAACCCTGCGCTACAACGTTTCCGAAGGGGAAAACTCCTGGGGATTGCAGTTCATCCGGGCCAAGGTCAAAGACTTTGAAGCCAGTGTGTGGGCCCCTGTGCCTTTTCAATATGGCAACACCAACCTATCCTTTGCCGGGCGACTGATCTGGGACACCCCTCCGCCCAAACCCGGAGCCAACATCAGCCTGATTCCATATTCCACTGGGGCAGCCGCAATCAATTACCTGCGTGACGACAACACCTTGGAAATCAAGGATAAAAAGCAAGATTGGACCGGTGGCATAGGGGGCGATGCCAAGATTGGGCTGACACCGGGATTGAACTTAGACCTCACCATCAACCCAGATTTTAGTCAGGTGGAAGTGGACCGACAGGTACCCAACCTGAGCCGTTTTGAGTTGTTTTTCCCGGAAACCCGTCAGTTTTTTCTTGAAAACCGCGACCTCTTCGCGATGTATGGTTTTCCGGATACCCGACCATTTTTCTCCCGGCGCATCGGATTGGCGTATAACCCTGTAGCCGGGCGAAACGAAAAAGTGCCTATTGTAGCCGGTGCGCGCTTGAGCGGAAAGATTACCGATGGACTTCGGGTGGGTGTACTCAACATGCAGACCAAACGCCGCGATTGGGATTCCACTTCCGTGCTTCCAGCGGCAAATTTCAGCGTGGTCACCTTGCAGCAAAAAGTGCACGCGCGCAGCACGATGAGTGCCGTATTTGTCAACAAGCAAAACCTCCTAAAAGACCTCGGTGATGCCCAAATAGGCAACTGGAAGCCTTGGAACCGCGTAGCCGGGCTGGAGTACAACCTTTATTCAAAAGACAACCGTTGGGAAGGCGAAGCCTATTACCACCGTTCGTTTTCCCCGGAAAAAACGCAGCGGGGATCAACTGCCGCCGCTTTTTTGGGTTATCGCGACCGAGATCACAGCGCCAATCTGGGCTATTGGCGCGTAGATTCGACTTATCAAGCGGAGGCTGGGTTTGTGCCGCGCACGGGCGTTCAGGGGCTGTACCCTGGCTATTCTTGGCGGTATTACCCGAAAAAAGGTTGGGGAGCCAGAAACGTTACCAACTTCACCTTTGGTACCGATGGCTCCCTCACATTCGGCCTGAACGGCAAACCCACCGACGTAGATGTATCCGCGTACTTCAAGATGGATTTGCAAGACCAATCGGGGGTGAATGTGGCTGGATTCAACAGTTATGTGTACCTTTTTGAACCTTTTGACCCCAGCAATACGGGCCAAGAAAAACTTCCCGTGGGGGGCTACAGTACCCAAGGCGTATTGGCGGAATATTTCACCGGCACTTCCAACAACTGGCAGGGAAGTATCGAATTCGTATCCCGTGGCTTTTTCAACGGCAGGATTTTCAGCAGCGATGGCCTGCTTTCGTACCGTTGGCAGCCTGTGGGACGGTTTTCCCTGCAATACAGTTACAATCGGATTCGGCTGCCCGAACCGTATGCTTCTACTGATTTTTGGCTCATTGGCCCCAGGGTCGAGTTGTCGTTTCGGCGAGACTTGTTCCTCAGCGCATTTATGCAATACAACACTCAAGCCAACAATTTCAACCTCAATGCAAGGGTTCAATGGCGTTTTGCACCCGTTTCGGATGTGTTTTTGGTGTATACGGATAATTCGTATGCCGAACAAATCCCAAACTCCCCTATCCGGCTTTTTGCACCCAAAAACCGTGCGGTGGTGTTGAAAGTGGTGTATTGGTTGAATCTTTGAGGATAATAATGGGATATAAGGAAATTGAGATATTGGGATATTGAGGACACGGCTTAATATCCAAATGTCTCAATTTCCTAATATCCCAATATCATAATACCATGAATATAAACATCGCCCACATAGCCCTGGTCGTGAGCGACTACGACGAAGCCATCGAATTTTACACCCAAAAACTGGGCTTCGATTTGCTCGAAGACACCCCTTTGAGCGAGACCAAACGCTGGGTCAGGGTTGCCCCGAAAGGTTCCGGTGAATGTTGTCTTTTGCTCGCCAAAGCTGCCAACGACGAGCAGCGCAGTCGGGTGGGAAACCAAACCGGAGGCCGGGTCTTCCTGTTCCTGCATACCGACGATTTTTGGCGGGATTACCACAAGTTGATAGCCAATCAAGTTGTTTTTGTCCGCCCTCCGTCCGAAGAAACCTATGGAACGGTCGCCGTTTTTCAGGATTTATATGGAAACCTCTGGGATTTGATTGGCCCCCAACCGTAGCCAGGAAGAAACGTCCCGCGCTGCCTCATAGCATGCCCCCAAAGTCCTCAGAAAAAAATACAACCCGCAAAAACCAAAACCCCAGCCCCACTCGTAGGTATTTAAAGGTTTAACCAACTTGTCCATACCCATGCGTTTTTTCCGTTTTTCCATTGCTGTTTTTGCACTTGTCTGCCTGGCTGGATGGTTTTTGTTGCGCCAACCTTATTCGCCCACACAGGAACTCCAGGCGGTGTCCTATACTGCATTCAATGTGGTGGTTCCAGACTCAATAGCGGGTTTTTCCCTTGCCCAGGCTGCTCGTGGTTGGGAGGGGGTGACCGCAAGTACGTTTAACCCGGCTTCCGGGCTTTTGGTGGTCAGTCATACAGCAAAAATTACGGAGAGAGATTTACTTGGGCACCTACAAATCCTGTCTTCCAAGCCTGTTTCCAAAAAAAACTTCCCTGAACCGGTTGGTGCAAAATGCCCCGTCCCACAAGCCGCTTTGGCAAATTTACCCAATTGGTTACTGGGAACAGGTATCATCATGGGTTTAACCTTTGTCTTACTTTCTATCGCCCAAAAAAAATCACACACGCTCGAACTTTCAGCATAAGCATCTGATAATCAATGTTTTAATCCGAGCTCACTGTTTGTTTACTAAATTCATTTTAACATGAAAAATCTCAGTATTTTCCTATTTGCATGTCTTTTTGCCACGTTTGCCCTGGTTTCTTGTGGTGAAAAAGAAGACGTGACCCCTACCCCAACCGTCAGCCTCTATGAGCGTCTCGGTGGTATCGCGGCCATCTCTGCCGTGGTAGACCAATTCCTGGCCAATGTGGTGGGCGACAATGTTATCAATGCGCGTTTCGCACCCACAGTGGCTGACCCATTCCGCACCCAGCTTTTGCGCAACAACCTAATCGACCAAATCTGTGCCGGTGCTGGCGGTCCCTGCCAGTACAAAGGCAAAACCATGCTCGAAGCCCACACCGGTATGCAGATCACGGAAGCCGAATTCAACGCTTTGGTGGGTGATTTGGTGGCTGCGCTCAACCAATTCAACGTCCCACAAAAAGAAAAGGATGAGTTGTTGGCCATTCTCGGACCAATGAAAAGTGACATCGTGGGCCAATAAGTACACGGAAGATTTGTTAGACGATTTTATAGGCAACGTTCCCAGCCGAGGGAGCGTTGCTTTTTGTTTTGCGGACATCTAGTTAAATTTTTTCCTACGTTTGTAAAATAAAATGCTTTTGAATAGATGAAAAAACTTGCCTTTCTCTTCCTCATCGCCTGCTTGTTCAGCGATTGTTCCGGCGGACAAAAAGCCTTGAAAGGCGACGAATGGATGTTCAAGTCCATCGACCGGCTCGATGATTACAACCCGCTGATGGAGCCCGATGGCCGCTCGGAATACTACTGCCCGGTGCGCAATAAGCGCGTAGATTGGGAAGAACGCTCCGTGTTCAACCCCACAGCCGTGGTCAAGGACGGCCGCGTATGGATGTTGTATCGCGCTCAGGATCAACATGGCACCTCACGTATCGGCATAGCCAACAGCCGCAACGGACTGGATTTTCGAAAAAATGCCTTGCCCGTGCTCCGCCCCGAAAACGACCCCATGAAAGACATCGAGTGGGAAGGCGGCTGCGAAGACCCCCGTGTGGTGCAGCGCGCGGATGGACTGTACATCATGACGTATACGGCCTACGATAAAAAGGTGGCCCGACTCTGCCTGGCGTCTTCCCGGGATTTATTGACTTGGGAAAAACACGGTCAAGTACTCAGCGATCGCAAATACCGCGACCTCTGGTCAAAATCCGGGGCCATTGTGTGCGAACGAGACGGCAATCAAATCATAGCCAAAAAAGTACGCGGAAAATACTGGATGTACTGGGGCGATACCGACCTCTTTATGGCCACTTCCGACGACCTGATTTCCTGGCATCCGATGGAGGACAAAAATGGCAATCTCTCCCGGGTGATGATGCCACGCCCAGGGTTGTTCGACAGCCGATTGGTAGAGCCCGGCCCTTTCGCCCTGTTGCAAAAGGATGGAATCTTGCTGCTTTACAACAGTGCCAATAGTGCCAGTAGTGGAGACAAAACCATTGGTGCCGATGTGTATTCGGTGGGCCAGGCACTTTTTTCAGCCAAAAACCCTTGGGAGCTCCGCGCCCGTTCGGACAAGTACCTGCTCACTGCCGAGCGTGATTTTGAAAAAGTAGGGGAAGTGGCGAACGTCTGTTTCCTGGAAGGCATGGTTTGGGTAAACGGGCGCTGGCTGCTGTACTACGGCGCGGGGGATTCGCGGATTGCGGTGGCGGAAGGGAAACAATGAACACTCCCCTTCCACGAGTGTCATCCCGACCGCAGGGAGGGACCTGCCCAAAAGCGAAGTGGATATGCCTATCATTTTACATAGCCGGGCACTCTGGCTGCTGTACTACGGTGCCGGGGATTCCCGGATTGCGGTGGCGGAAGGGAAACAGTGAATGCACCCCTTCCTTGAGTGTCATCCCGACCGCAGGGAGGGACCTGCCCAAAAGCGAAGTGGATATGTCCATCATTTTACATAGCCAGGCACTCTGGCTGCTGTACTACGGCGCGGGGGATTCGCGAATTGCGGTGACGGAAGGGAAGCAGTGAACACACCCATTTCGAGTGTCATCCCGACCGCAGGGAGGGACCTGCCCAAGCGCGAAGTGGATATATCCGTCATTTTACATAGCCAGGTCCCTCCCTGCGGTCGGGATGACACTTGAGAAGGGGAATTTGACCAATTTCACAATCGCCTGCATTCCGGTGTTGTAGCCACCCTGTGCTCCACTTTCGTCGAAAAACACGCGCACCCTCGCAACCATCCGCGCACTTTGCTGTCCGCTTTGGGCGTGTTCAAAGCGCAACATTTTAAGCATGAAAATATTAACAACCCTCCTGTGGCTCGCCGCTGCCCTGTCCATGTCGGCACAAACCTCCAGCATTCGCGGACAATTACAAAGCAAAACAGGCGAGGCCATCTCCTTTGCCAACATCGGTTTGTTCAGTGCCGCAGACAGCAGCCTTGCCAAAGCTGGAACCAGCGACGAAGCCGGCATTTTTGAGCTTCAAGCACTGGGAGCGGGCGCGTATTATCTAAAAGCCACGAGCCTTGGTTTTGGCAATTTCCAGCAAGCAGGCATTCAATTACAGCCAAACCAAAAGCTGGACCTTGGGGTGCTGACCCTGACGGCCAATTCCATCAAATTGGATGAAATGACCATTACTGCCTCGCGGGTGATGGTGGAAATCAAGCCTGATCGCACAATCTTCAATGTAGACGGCACCATCAACAGCGCAGGCTCCGACGCCATTACCTTGTTGCGGAAAGCGCCCAGTGTTACGGTGGATAACAACGACAATATCAGCGTGTTAGGTCGCTCAGGCGTGCTGCTGTACGTGGATGGCAAACGTTTGCCACTGACCGGCGCCGACCTCACCAGTTACCTTCAAAACCTACCAGCAGAGCAAATTGACCGCATCGAAATCATCACCAACCCAGGGGCCAAATATGAGGCCGAGGGCAATGCGGGCATCATTGATATTCGACTGAAAAGGGATAAAAACCTCGGGGCAAACGGCTCGGTGAACACCACCTATAGCCAAGGTTTTTACCACCGCGCCAACCTCAGTGGCACCGCCAATTATCGAAACAAACGTTTCAATGCCTTTGGCAATGTGGGCATCGGCAATGGCGCGGGATTCAACAACATGGACTTCTTCAGTTACCTGAATGGCATGGTCCAAGACGAGATCAATAACCGCAACAACAATTGGGATTTTTACAACTACCGAGCTGGTGCAGACTTTTTCCTGGCCGACAAACACACCATCGGTTTTTTGGTAAGCGGCGGCGACAATGGGCGCAGCAGCCTGGGCTACAACCGGATTACCCTCGCCCAGCAAAGTACCCCCAATCTGATTGACAGCATTCTGGTGGCCAACACCACAGAAAACAACCACCGCCAACAACAAACCTACAACCTCAACTACCGCTTCGATAATGCGAAGGGTGGGACCCTCAACGTGGACCTGGATTACGGTAAATACCAAAACGATAGCAAACGCTACCAGCCAAACCGATACTTCAACGCTGCGGAAGATGACCTGCTCACCGAAATCATCAACAGTTTCGACACCCCTACCGACATCGATATTTTTACCTTCCAGGTAGATGCCGAGGATAAAGTTTGGGGTGGTACGCTCGGGGTGGGTGGCAAATTCAGTCAGGTCATTTCAGATAACACCTTTTTGTTCTACGATGAACCCAACGGCCAGCCTATACGGAATGACCGGCGCTCTAACTTGTTCAAATACAACGAGAAGGTCTATGCAGGTTATGTAAACTTTGCCCGGCCGCTGGGCAAAAAATGGAACTTCTCAGCGGGGTTGCGGGCCGAGCAAACCGACGCCAGCGGCGATTTGCAGGCCTTTTTGCCCGAATTGCAGGAGCCACCTGTGTTGTTCAATTACCTGAGCTGGTTTCCCAATGCCGGATTGACCTGGGATTATTCCGAAAACCACAGTTTTGCCCTGAACGGCGGTCGGCGCATCAACCGCCCGGACTACAACGTGCTCAATCCCTTCAACAACCAAATCAGCCAGCTTTCTTACGAGAAAGGAAACCCTTTCCTACGCCCTGAAATCGTGAATAACCTGGAACTGGGCTACACCCTGGCACACCGCTACAATTTCAAATTGGCCTACAGCCGCACCACCGACCAGATTACCCGCCTCATCGCGCCGGACGATGACGATCCACGGGCCGGTTTCATCACCTGGGCCAACCTGGCCGACCAAACCATCCTGAGCTTTAACGTCAGTGTTCCGGTGCAAATCACCAAGTGGTGGAACCTCTATTGCAACGCCAGCGCTTCCCACCTGGACAACCAGGCCGATTATGGCGACGGCGGTGTGGTGGACGTGCAGGCCTACACCTACAGCATTTACCAACAACACACCTTTGATATGCCGCTTGGCATCAAAGGGGAAATTTCCGGCTACTTTTCAGGTCCGGGCGTGTGGGGCGGTGTGTTTTTGTACGAATCCAACTGGGGTTTGAATCTCGGTTTGCAACGCAAGTTCCTGCGCGAGCGCCTCAACGTACGCCTCAGCGCCGACGATATTTTTTACGAAACCGGCTGGGACGGCTACTCCGATTTTGACGGCTTGTACTCTTACGGCAGCGGCCGTTGGGATAGTCGTCGAATCAGCCTGAGCCTCGGTTATAACTTTGGCAACGACAACGTGAAATCCCGCAGGCGGAGCACAGGCATGGAAACGGAAGCTGGACGGGTTGGGGGAGAGTGACGAATTACGAGGTACGATTTGGGAATTACGAATGGTGGATGCGCTTGGTGGAGGTGCCTGAAGAATGTTCAACATGATTTTTGGGTGTCCTTGAGAAGTTTGGGACGCATCGCGGCGAGA
>JALHPW010000153.1:0-3095 GCA_022842255.1 Saprospiraceae bacterium
GCTGTAATCCTCATTGGCCTGGCATTGGTCCGGGTTTTTGGACAGCCCGACTCCCTGCAACTCACCGTATATGTGCAAGACGCAGCGGGCAAACCCATTGCTGAGCTCCAAAACAAGGCCAAGGTCATCGTAGATTTTGGCAACGACCGCCGCGCCCCGCTCATCGGCGAAAACGGGCGCACCAACCTGGGCGAAATTCCGGAAAAATTCCAGGGCGAAACCATTCCCATTGTATTTGAAGGAGAAGGCTACGAACCCATCGAACCCAGCAAAAAATACGTGTTGGATGGAAAACCGGTGTATTTGATTGTGCAACGCGACCAGTCCCTGGGCCTAATTCACGGCAGAGTCGCCACCCGCAACGGCAGTACATTTATTCCTGCTGCATTGGTCCTTATCGCCGCAGAAGGCCGGGATACTATGGTTACCACAGACAGTTTGGGTTATTTCAGATTGGTGTTGCCAGAAAAGATGCAAAAAACGGAATATCTGCTCACGGTCAAAAAGGAGGGGTTTCAAGTGGCTAGGGAACGGTTTTTACCCAAGACTACTGGGGCGGATATTCGATTGGAAAAGTAACCGTACCGGCGACTTTAGTCGCTGGAAGCCCCACGCAATCTCCAACGGCTTTAGCCGTGCTGGTAAAGCAAACAGTATTTCCAGCGGCTAAAGCCGCCGGTACAGTAAAATATCATTATGAAATCAATTCTCCCCACTCTCCTCTTGCTGTGCCTTGCTACAGCCATCACGGCTCAAAGCCCCAACAACACCCTTCGCGGCAAAGTCCTCTACCAAAGCAGCGGCAGCAAACCTGCTGTGGGCGTACGCATCGCCGAGCCGGATGCAACCGCTGTATTTTCGCTGGACAATGGCGATTATAGCCTTGTTTTTCAAAATAAGCGCAACGGCGCAGCACTAGCCCTTGAAATTGGCAAAGACGATGGCAAAAGCCAAAAACTGGAACTCGTCAACGAAAAAGAGATAAAGGCCGCCAAGCTCCCTGCGAGTAGGGAGGAGGCCTTAGACATCATAGTTTGTCCCGCCGGGCAACGAGACATTGCTGCACAGAAATATTACCGCATCCTGCGCACCACGGCTGACCGGGAATTGGAGCGAAAGAAAAAGGAAGTGGAGGGCTTGTTAGCGCAGAAGGAAAAGGATTTTCAAAAAATCAGTGATTTGTTTGCGCAATTGGACCGAATGCAGGCCGCCTTGGATTCTGCCAAGATTCGGGAGCAGGCATTTTCTATTGCCAGTATCAACCTTGACCGGGCTTCACAACTGGTGAAGGATGCAGTGCAAAAGATTGAAGAGGAGAATGATGTGGAGGGGGCATTAAAAATCCTGAATACTGAAACTTTGGACACGGCCTACCAAGTTGCCAGTACACTCAAGAAAAAAGCGGAGGAGGTGATACGACAGGTGGTAGAGGGGTATGAGTTGAAAATCACATTATTGGAACCAGAGTTTAGGTATGAGGAAATTGCAGAATGTTATAATAAATTAATAGGCTTATATGAAAATGAGGCTTATCCAACTATTCAAACGGCTGAGTTGGTTAAAAGAACGACCGTAAATTATATGAAAATGGGTGATATTGATAGACAGTTTCAGTTTAGTCAACAATATTTATCGTTAATCCAAGAAGTATCTAAAGATTCAAGCTCTCTTTTAGGGACTGCGTATGGAGTTCTCGCGTTAGCGTATGGAAGTCAAGGGAATTTTACTAAGCAGATAGAGTTTGACTTACTTGCAAATGATATATTTAGAAAAACACTCCCTGCCAACCACATTGATATTTGTATTTCTTATATGAATTTAGCTATAACTTATGGTGCGCTAAATGAAAAGAAATCATCTTTGGAAATGGCTATAAAGTCTGTTGTAGGATTAGAACAAAAACCAGATGTTGAGCAAAGTACACTTGCTTTTGCTTATTTAAACCTTGCTTCTGCATATGGACGGTTGGAAGACCACGAAAAAAGATTACACTTCAACCTCAAAGCGCTAAATATAAGAGAAAAAATCTTACCAAATAACCATCCCGATTTAGCAAACTCATATCATAATTTAGCGAGCACATATGGCGCTTTAGGAGAATTTCAAAAGCAGCTTGATTTCAATATCAAAGCAATAAATATTTTTGAGTCAATTTTTCCTAATGGAAGTATCAAAACAGCATACAGTTACAACAACATGGCTACTACGTTCAGAAATTTAGGCAACCATAAAGAACGGTTGGTCTATAATAAGAAGGCCTTGAGTTTAAGAGAAAAACTTTTACCTACAAATCACCCAGACGTTTCTTCTTCCTATAATAATTTAGCTTCGAACTATTCAGCGTTGGGAGAACATAAAAATGCAGTTGAAAGCGCTAAAAAAGCGATTGAAATTCGAGAAAATGCTCAGCCTATTGATAAATTTGAATTAGGAACCTCTTATGGGCTCTTGGCATTTAGTTATGGCGCTACTGGGGAGTATGATTATCAATTAGACGCAATGATAAAATCAGTCAATTTGTTGGAACAGGTTTTAGAAGCTGATGACCCAAAGTTGGCTACGGCTTACAATAATCTTGCTGGTTCTTTTGGTTCTGTTGGAAACTATGAGCAGCGACTTGCTTATTATTTAAAAGCAGTAGCTATTAGAGAAAAAAAACTACCTTCTAACCACCCTGAATTGTCAAACACCTATTCAAATATTTCCAGGGCATATTGTGATGTTGAAAATTCAGCTAAAGCAATCGAATTTGGTAGCAAAGCTATTAAACTCGGAGAATCCACAACCCCAAAGCATAATATGTTAAATCGGTTTTACGCAAACCTTGGAATTGCCCAAGCCAAAGCTAGGCAATTCCCAGAAGCAAAAATCAATCTAGAAAAAAGTGAAAGTATTAAACCCGAGGTAGGCGTCTATCGCGGCTGGGCACTCTACTTTGCCCTCCAAAAGAAAAAGAAACAAGCCATAGAAAGTCTTCAAAAAGCCGTATCACTAGGCTTCAAAGACCTAAAATGGCTCGAATCCGAACCTGATTTGAAAAATATCCGCAAGGAAAAAGGCTTCAAGGATATTGTAGATCAATTGAAAAAGCAGTA
>JALHPW010000153.1:3105-9280 GCA_022842255.1 Saprospiraceae bacterium
AGTAACTTTATGTACCGGCGACTTTAGTCGCTAGAAGCCCCACGCAATCTCCAGCGGCTAAAGCCGCCGGTACATAAATGCCATATGAAAACACAATACCTCAACCGCCTACCCCATATTGCTCCAATTGGAGCTACTTTTTTTGTTACTTTCAGACTTGCCGATTCCCTGCCGCAGTCCTTTGTGAATGCCCTGAAGGCAGAATTGGAAGCTGAAATTACCCGCCTGAAAAAAGAGTTTCCCGGAAACACGCAAAGAATCAGAGATGCAAGAGCGCGAAATTTCGGCAAATACGACCATCAATTGGACACCCAACCTTATGGCGAATGTCACCTCCGGCAAGCAGATGTAGCCGAAATCGTAGCCGAAAAAATGCGTGCACTTGATGGCTCGCTCTACGATTTGCAAGCCTATTCCATTATGCCCAATCACGTCCACGTCTTATTCAGCATGGCGACGCAGGTGGTTGACGACCAAGGTGTTTGGCCAGAGGAAATCCCCGAACACTATGTACAACTGGATAAAGTGATGCAGTTGATCAAAGGTGGCTCCTCCTATTCAATCAATCGTCATTTGGGACGTTCCGGGAAGTTCTGGTTCAAGGATAGTTACGACCATTATGTGCGAAAAGAAGAAGAGTGGCTGAATATAGCCCTTTACATCCTTCAAAATCCCGTCAAGGCCGGTCTAGCGAAAAAATGGGATGCGTGGCCTTTTAATTATTGTAGCCCATATTTGCTAGACCGGCTTATGTTTCGGTCTTAACCGTACCGGCGGCTTTAGCCGCTGGGGACTACGCGCGGCATCCTGCGGCTAAAGCCGCCGGTACAGTAAACAGCGCATCCAGCGGCTAAAGCCGCCGGTACAAAGACGGCGCGAAAGGCCCATAAGCCTCCCGCGCCGTCGAAATGTACCCCGGAACGCCGTTCCGGGTTTGAGTAAGTATCGCGGAACAGCGTTCCGCGTTACAGCATCGCTTTTACCATATCCGCAAAGGCCTGCACGCTCACCGCGCCCTGGTCGCCTTCCCCTTGCTTGCGGACGCTGACGGTGCCAGCTTCCACTTCTTTTTCGCCGACGATGAGCAGGAACGGAATGCGCTTGAGCTCGTTGTCGCGGATTTTACGTCCGATGGTCTCGTTACGGTCGTCTACCACACCACGCAGGTCTTCAGTTTCTAGGGCCTGCTTGACCTGGTAGGAATACTCCACAAACTTGTCAGACACCGGCAGGATCGCAAACTGCTCCGGAGAGAGCCAGAGCGGGAATTTGCCCGCGCAGTTTTCAATCAACACACCCATGAAGCGCTCCATCGAGCCAAAGGGCGCCCGGTGGATCATTACGGGTTGGTGCTCTGCGTTATCGGCCCCGATGTATTTCAGGTTGAAACGTTCGGGCAGGTTGTAATCCACCTGAATGGTTCCCAACTGCCAGGAGCGCCCCAAGGCGTCTTTGACCATGAAATCGAGTTTTGGGCCATAAAACGCCGCCTCCCCAAGTTCGGTCACGGTATCCAGTCCGACTTCCGCCGCCGCATCGATGATGGCCTGTTCGGCTTTGCGCCAGTTTTCGTCCGTACCGATGTACTTTGATTTGTTTTCCGGATCGCGGAGGCTGATTTGGGCCGTGAATTTTTCAAAACCCAGTTTGGCCAACACGTAGCGGGTCAAATCAAGCACGCCGAGAAACTCGTCTTTGAGCTGGTCTTCAGTGCAGAATATGTGCGCATCGTCCTGCGTAAAGCCACGTACGCGGGTGAGGCCGTGCAACTCGCCCGACATCTCGTAGCGATAAACAGTGCCAAATTCCGCGATTCGCACGGGCAATTCCCGGTACGAGCGCGGGCGGTACCCGTAAATTTCGCAGTGGTGCGGGCAGTTCATCGGTTTGAGCAAAAACTCCTCACCTTCCTGCGGGGTCATGATGGGCTGGAACGAATCCTTGCCATATTTTTCCCAGTGTCCGCTGGTCACATAGAGCTTTTTAGAGCCGATATGCGGGGTGATCACGGGCTGATAGCCACGTTTGATCTGTTCTTTTTTCAAAAAGTCTTCCAAACGCTGACGCACTGCGGTGCCTTTTGGCAACCACAATGGCAAGCCGGAACCCACTTTATCGCTGAACATGAAGAGTTCCAATTCCTGCCCCAGTTTGCGGTGGTCGCGTTTTTTGGCTTCTTCAAGCATCACGAGGTACTCATCGAGCTCCTTTTGTTTGGGGAACGTGATGGCGTACACACGGGTCAGCTGGTTGCGTTTTTCATCGCCGCGCCAGTAAGCCCCGGCGAGGTTGAGGATTTTCACCGCTTTGATGGTCTCCGTGCTGGGGATGTGCGGGCCTTTGCAGAGGTCGGTGAAATTGCCTTGCTGGTAAAAGGTGATTTGTCCATCCTGCAGCCCATCGATTAGTTCGAGTTTGTACTGGTCACCTTTTTCGGTGAAATACTTGATGGCATCTGCTTTAGAAACCTCGCTTCGCTTGTATTCGCTTTTCTGACGCGCCAATTCGAGCACTTTTTGCTCAATGGCGGGCAAATCGGCAAAGGTCAGCGGCTTGTCGCCAGAGTCGATGTCGTAGTAAAAACCGTTTTCGATGGCGGGTCCGATGCCGAATTTGGTACCGGGGTGCAACGCCTCAATGGCTTCGGCCAACAAGTGCGCCGAGGAGTGCCAGAAGGTTTGTTTGCCCTCTTTGTCCTCCCATTTGTGGAATGTGATGGTGGCGTCTGAATCGATTGGGCGACTCAAATCGCGCACCTCGCCGTTGACGGAAGCAGCCAGTACCACGCGGGCCAAGCCCTCGCTGATGCTTTTTGCCACGTCCAGGGCAGTCACGCCGGCGGCATACTGACGAATGTTGCCGTCGGGAAATGTGATGTTGATCATGAAAAAATGTGTTTAGCCCGGCCATACAAGAGTCGGGTGCCCGTGCCCCATACGAACGGAGTGGGCGGTTTGTAAAATGGTGAAGGGCAAAGGTAGGGGAATGGCTTAAAATTTAAGATGCAGACAACGCTTACTCAGTAAAAAGCTCCATTGGACAAATCCACTGGCTTGTTTACATAATCTCGATGCCTAAATTTCAAAACGAAACACAGATTTGTCTCATGAAAAAACCATCTTTACTCAGTTTCTTATTTTGCTCTATCCTTTGCAACGGGCTGTTGCTCGGCCAAACCCCGTATTGTAAAAAGGTTTTGCTTGGCCCCAATCAAAATATTCACAGTGTGCCGTCCATGCATTCCACCCCGGATGGCAATTGGTTGATTCCAGCGGTAGGGAATAATTTTATTGGGATTTTAAAAATGTCGCCAACAGGGAGTATCCTGGATGCCCATCGGGCGGTCCAAGGCCCCTCGCTCAATTGCCACATCTCGTCCGTTTGTGAACTTCCAAACGGCAACATCTTGGGTGCTGTTGAATACGATACCGATCCAGGCCCAGAAGGCATTGTCTATTTTCTCAAATGCTTTAAGCCGGATTTTACGGAGGCCTGGTCGCTGCAATTCCTGGACAGAAACTCTGTTCTACCCCTTGGAGGCAACCAGTTTGTCGTCACATCCGGCAAACAAATCATCAAAATAAACGCATCTGGGCAGATTTTATGGGCCAAGGAATTGAGTTCCGCAATCCAAAAGGCACATGCTCTGCCCAATGGGAACCTGGTGGTTTCGTTGCTAACTAATACCTGGGACTCATCAGACCTAGCCTTGATCGGGCCGGATGGCTCCATTCTAAAATCGCTCGACCTACCAATCCTGTCGATTTACGGTTGCTACGTAGACATATTTCCAGGTGGGGATATTTTAATCTGTTATAATAACTCCTACGGCGATGAAATGGAATGTCAACGGCATTCTCCGGATTTAGATGCCAAGCAGATGTGGCGCATTACAAATCCCGGCATTTCCGAGTTTCCTAAAGTTGCCATTGCCAGTGATTCGCTCGTGTTTTTCAATTGGCGAACCGGTGAAGGCCCTGGCAGCGTATTGGGAACTATGGACGGTTTGGGCAATTTATTGAAGAGTGTGGTTTTGCCCTTTTTCCTGGATTTCCCTTATACGGATGCAATCTTGACCAATGGCACAATAAGTTGGTGTGGAGTAAGTCCGCTGTTGATTGAGCCCGGAATTTTGGTGTACTCCCTTGACTCCACCCTGACCTTACCAAACTGCAACTTACCAGTTTATAATTGTCTGGAAAGCAAGTCGATCTGGGTCGAAAACCTCCAGACCTCGGTTACCGCGGTTAATACCACCCTTGACAATCAACAATACACATTGCCTTGGCAACAATTTTCTGCCACAATCCAGGAAAGTTGCATGACTTACACTCAACCTGACCCCTATTTTGCTATACAGGACACGCTGTGTATAGGTACAACCATTGTCCCAGATTCATTAATGGCCTTCGATGCCGCAAGCAATATCTGGACGCTAAACATAGATGGTCACACGGCAGATACCCTTTATTCCTTTGCGCCTAGCTTATTATTTGACCATCCGGGCCCTGTGACCGTAATACACCAGATTTACTATCTGGGGTGTCAAACCGATAGCTTTAGCCGAACGGTACATGTATTACCAGCCCCTTTGGTTGATTTAGGGGCCGATACAAGCCTTTGTGACCATTCAGTCTTTTTGTTAAATCCCGAAATAACAGGCGCCAATCATTGGCATTGGAACGACCTGGATACCTCCATTCAGAAAGTGATTGTGCAAAATGGGTTGTATTCCCTCGAAGCCAGCAATGGCATTTGTTCTGCCTCGGATACCATTGAAATAAAGTTTGGAATGGCAGACGCTGCTTTCGGCGTGGTAAGCGGCATCTGTTCGGGTGAGTTTTTCATCCCTGTTCCAGTTGAACCAGCCGGGGCCAATCATTTGTGGCACCTCAGCCCCCCAATACTTCCCGACATGACAACCGAACAACCCAATATTGGAATTGCGATACCCGGTACTTATCAATTGACCCATACCGTGACCAAGGAAGGCTGCACCGACCATGCCTCGGAATCCATTTTGGTCGTGGATCCGGTCGAAATTGAAATGCCTACGTTTGCTACCGTTTGTAGTGATTCAATCCTGAGCTTAATACCCAATACAGCGCACGCACTTAGTTTTTATTGGGAAAATGGCTCTACTTCACTGGAGCGCAGTATTGAAAATGGAGGGATATTTACCTGCATTGCATCCAATGAATTTTGTTCGGACACCGCAACTATAGAGGTAACCGAACAGGTCTGCGAATCTACCAGTATATATATTCCGAATGTTTTTGCTCCGCAGGCAAATAATGAGAATGCCAGTTTTCAGGCGTATTACAACGAAGCGGTGGATCGGCTGGTTTTAATGGAAATTTATGATCGATGGGGCAGTCTTATCTTTAAGGGCTCTGAGGGGGCAAGTTGGGATGGGACAAATAATGGACGGCCTGCCGCTCCGGGGGTTTACATCTATAGAGTGGATTTTCATCTGGCGGAAGGTGGCCAAACGCAAAGAAAAGGAACCGTGACCTTGATCCGATAAGCATAGCTTTTGTGATGCAAAAACCCCTGCCTTCAGCCTATCCTTAACCTTAGAGTGTGCGATTTTGCTATTCCAATTTGAACCTAAAAGGCAAATTATATCGAACCCGTATAGGCCTTCCATCCAAACGCCCCGGATTCCAGGCAGGCATTTTTTTGACGGCACTGAGCAAGGCATTGGTCAGGGACTCGTTGGGCGATTCAATAACCTTTACCTCCACAATCTCTCCTTTCTTATCCACGACAAACGATATCAGTACCAATCCCTGTATGTTATCCTCTTTTGCTTCTTCCGGATATATAACTGTTTGATAAAGATACTTATACATATTTTCCTGTCCCCCTTTGAAAGAGGGCAGTTCCTGAGCATAGGCTATCTCCAAATCGTCTTTATACACATTCGTTTGGGGGCTGCCATCCGCATTCCATAAACCAGCGCTTACAAGGGAATCTTGTTCCCATATCAACTTCCTAATCATTTGCCCGTTCACGTGGTACACTTTTTCGGCGCCCTGTTTTTTCCCGTTTTCATAGAGCGCTTCTTCGAGAAGTTTGCCGTTGTAGTACCAGCGCTGACACCGACCGTGAAGCACTTTATTGGGGTAGTCTATGTATCGTTGATTGGAGATGATTTGGTTATTGGTATCAA
>JALHPW010000154.1 GCA_022842255.1 Saprospiraceae bacterium
ACCTGAAAACCTTCCTTGGCCAGGCAGCATGCTGAAGCCAGACCCGAAAAACCAGAACCGATGACAAGGATTTTTTTCAATTTTAAAATCAAATTTGCACAAACATCGCACCTAAACATGAGCCCACCAAATTTTGTTTAACTTTCAAAGCAAAAAAACTTAAACAAAATATGCATTGATGAAAAACACGCTGTTTGGAACTATTTTTGCATGTATTTTAAAAAGGCATCTTTTAGTCCATGAATCGATTTATACTTTTCCTCCCCCTGTTTTTCGCCCATGCAATTGCTGCGCAGCAAATGTCCTGGATTACCCCTTGTACTGACCAGACTTTTTGTCTCACGCAAGGCACCTGTGTACAAGGTGAGGTCTATCTGGTTGAAAAAGCCGTGAGCAATGTTTGCGGAAGCACGCTCATCAACTACTCCTATAAAATTGATTTGCACAGCGACAATGTGGTGGACATCCAATCTTCGAATGATACCGTTTCGGGATTCTTCGTTAAAGGGACCCACAAGATAACCTGGAAAGCCAGCGACAACTGTGGAAACCTCTTACAGTGTACCTATACTTTTCAGGTTAAAGACTGCCAACCTCCTAATATGTTGTGCATCAATGGCTTGACGGCGGGTTTGGATGCGCCAACTTGTATGGAAAGTTTTTCTGCATCGCAGTTCATCCTGAGTTTGTCGGACAATTGTACCCCAAGCAACCAAATCAAACTTGGTATGCGCAGGGCTGGCGATGGCACAGGATTCCCAACCGATACCGTCCTGACTTTTGGTTCCTGCGACAAGGGCTTCAACAGCATAGAAGTCTGGTCGAAAGATGGAAACGGACTGCTGAACCTCTGCAGCAATTATGTCATTGTGCAGGATGGCAACAACGACTGTATTTGCAACAACGACGCGGATTTGTACTTCAATGGCTGTGCGCGAACGGCCGCCAATACCGAACTCCTGAATTTTAAGCTCAAAACCAAGTTTGAAACCCTGCCAGGTGCGAGCACCCCATTGCTGACCAACTACTCCCAAACCATTGAGGATTCCTGCTACACCCTGCATCTTGACAATATCCCGTTTGGCCAAAACTACAAGGCCACCATTCGAGGCGAACGGCCCTTGGGTCCGCTTGTTGGGGTGACCACCTACGACCTCGTATTGACCTCCAAACACATCCTGGCCATAGAACCATTCACCAGCGTCTATCAAATGGTGGCGGCAGATGTGAACCGCAGCAGTTCTGTCACCACCTTCGACATTGTGGAAACCCGGAAATTGATTTTGGGTATTTACGACACCTTCCCGCTGGTACCGGGTTGGCGCATCACGCGGCCGGTGGCAGACCCATCTCAGATAGCCAATTTTGGTGCATTGAAAGATACCTATCAGATTACGCTTACCAATCTGATGGACGACCTTACTTTCCAGAACCTCCACTTTATCGGAATCAAATATGGCGATGTAAACGGCTCAGCCTCCCTCACGGGCGAGCCTGGGGCCGACGACCGATACGATGCACCGCCCATGCTGCTCCGTGTCGATGACCCTTGGTTGGAAGCTGGCGAAACGACCACCTTGAGGGTTCGTTTGGCAGAAGCCGCAACGCTGGAAGGCTGGCAAATTGCTTTGGAAGCAGACCCCGGCAAACTTCAATTCTTGGGTATCGATGGCTTACCCGCCGACCATTTTTCCCTGCGCGACCACCAGTTAAAAGCGCTTTGGGCCGAGGGCGTGGCAAAGCATTTTGATACCGATGGCGCTTTTTTTGAATTGAAAATCAAGGCTTTGCAAGCAACCAAGGTTTCGGATGCTTTATTTGTCAATTCCGACAACCTGCGGCCAGAAGCCTACACCCCACAAGGCAACCAGGCCCCGGAACGGCATCCATTGTTGTTGCATTTCGGAACAGGAAGCGACGCTTCTGCCACATTTTTTCCACCGCGCCCCAATCCGTTTAGCACCGAAACCTCCTTCGAAATCTTGCTTGAAAACGCCAGTTCCGTCCATTTGGAATTGTTTGACCTGAACGGCCGACGTATCTTTTCCAACATATACGCGCTGGAAAGTGGCCTGCAAACCCTGACCCTGCCAGCTTCGGTTTTGCCCGACCAGGGCGTTTTTGCCTATCGGGTCAGTGTGGGCGGTGCGGTGTCTAGCGGGCGATTGGTTCGGATTTGAAAAATGGTTGATTGGGTTTATAAGGTTGATGAGGGTTGATATTTGCACCCCAAAGGGGGACGATTCTTGCTTGTTCGAGTGCAAATATCAACCTTCATCAACCCCATAAACCTTATAAACCCTATCAACCTTCAGAGCGGCGTGTTCAGGACATTTGTACCTTTGCACGAACTTCACGCTGCTCCTTTCCCTTCAAAAATTATGGCTTTTCGCTCCTTTCTCGTCCGCCCGTTTGCCAAATCCATTGCCCGTTCGATTGCCCGTTGGTCGGCAAAAGCCGTTGATTGTCAGGAAAAAACGATGCAGCAGATTGTGTCGAAAGCAGCGAATACCGCCTTTGGCCGCGACCACGGTTTTTCAAAAATCAAGACCTACGAAGATTTCAAACGGGCCATTCCCATCCGGGATTACGAGGATTTGAAACCCTACATCGAACGGGTAAAAAGTGGGGAACCGGATGTGTTATGGCCTGGCCGCCCAGCCTATTTTGCCAAAACCAGCGGCACCACTTCCGGGGTGAAATACATCCCGATGAGCAAGGAAAGCACCCCCTTGCATTTTGGGACGGCCCGTAATGCCGCGTTCAACTATTTCGCCCAGACGGGCAATGGCCACTGGCTCGATGGGAAAATGATTTTCCTGTCTGGCAGCCCGGAACTAGAAACAGTGAACGGCATCCCAACGGGTCGCTTGAGCGGTATTTCCAACCACCTCGTGCCTGCCTGGTTGCGCACCAACCAGTTGCCGTCCTGGAAAACAAACTGCATAGAAGATTGGGAAGAAAAACTTGAACGCATTGTGGATGAGACCGTTAACTCCGACATGCGCCTCATTTCGGGCATCCCACCTTGGGTGCAGATGTACTACGAACGGCTGCTGGAGCGGACTGGAAAGCGCACCGTGCGGGAGATATTCCCGAATTATTCCGTGTTTGTTTGGGGCGGCGTAAATTTTGAGCCATACCGGGCCAAACTGGAAGAACTCGTGGGCGGTGCCATTGATACGGTGGAAACCTACCCGGCCTCGGAAGGGTTCATTGCGTTTCAGGACGCGTTCCCGAGTCAGGGGCTTTTGTTGAACGCCGATGCGGGCATGTTTTTCGAATTTGTGCCCGCAGACGAGATTTTTAAGGAAAATCCGACCCGACTGTGGCTAAAAGACGTGGAGATTGGGGTGAATTATGCCCTTATCATGCACACCAATGCGGGACTTTGGGGGTATAGTATTGGCGACACGGTGCAGTTTGTCAGCAAAAACCCTTACCGGTTGGTGGTGAGTGGTCGGGTCAAACACTTCATTTCGGCTTTTGGCGAACACGTCATTGGAAAAGAAGTGGAGGAAAGTTTGCTCCCAGTGGCCAACGCCAAGGGGATTCGCATTGTGGAATTCACGGTAGCGCCACAAGTAACGCCGCCCGAGGGCGGTTTGCCCTATCACGAGTGGTTGATCGAGTTTGACAACGCTCCCGATGATTTGGAGCAATTTGCTTTGGACGTAGATGCGGCCATGCGCCAGCAGAACATCTATTACGATGACCTGATTACCGGCAATATCCTCCGGACCTTGAAAATCAGGCCCTTACGTCGCGATGCCTTTCGTGAGTACATGAAAAGCGAAGGCAAGTTGGGGGGCCAAAACAAGGTGCCAAGACTGGCCAACGACCGAAAAATTGCGGGCTGGCTAGAAGATTGGACCGCGCAATAATTCCCTCTTTAAAAAAGGTATGTTTTCATACCACCCCCAAGCCTTGCGGTTTGAGGGCAAGGCCACACCTTTGTGCCATCGGAATTGTATTGGCGGCAGCGCATCTTCCATAAGATGTATCTGCTGTAAGTATGCTGCTCTTTCATCCCTGTATTTTCCCAACAAATTCAAAAACAAACACTAGAAGAAAACAATCTAACCCTGGAAGACTCTAAAATACCAAGTAACACCCGGGCGGTTCCAAAGCCGTCCGGTTTTTTGAAGAAAACCATTTGAAAACAATGAAAAACCAAGCTACTGCCTGACCATTTGAAAACGAAGAACCTAGCCAATCCAAATGAGGACAAACTCCAAAAACCCAATTGGAAACAGACCCTAAAAAACCAGGTGAGAACATATTGACGGCTTCTAGACTTCTGAACCAAGTATAGCCTAATCCCCGTCACCCCGCCGCGAGGTTATAATTGACCTTTCAATATCCTTCTCTCCTATGAGCAACATTATCAGACTCGCGCCTTATGCCTATTTGGCTAAGCGCAGCGGGGGAGGTACGTTGTACGATCTGCTGGTACTCATACCTGTTGATGCGAACGGCGATACTGACCTCAGCAACGTGAACCCTGTTAAACGTGGTGGGACGACCATCACCATTGACTACACCACGACCGGCTCCGCGGCCGGTGTGGCCTATCGATTCAAACATTGGCTAATTGATAGCGAGGGGACGTACGAGAACATCGAGATTCAAGGCGACAACAATGCCGACCGCACCACTGTGGTTGTATTTGATGATGCCGACCTGGAGCAAGCAGTCATTACAAACCAGCAACAAACCTGTGCGCCCTATCTTTTTGCCCAAATCGAAACGGTAGGAAGCCAGAAATTTGTTTTGCCAAGTTGTATCATGTTGTTCGACAACGGGATTGGGGTGCAAAGCGAGACGATTATCTTTGCTTCACACAGTTGTTCTCCTACCTTTAACTTGGGGAACAGCAATGCGGCAACCGACCCAACTACGTTTACGATCAACAAGAGCGTTAAAGGGAAGCTTACCCAAGGGGTGGAATACACATTTGAAGTAGATGTGCCTGAAAGCACTAGCTTGAACAAGCCGCCCCGTAAAGCTATACGTAAAGTTTTTTGGTAGTTTGCTAATTTAGCAATTACTTTACTTTGAATATTATGACATTGCAGTGGAGTAGACTGAAGTGAAGGCCTTAAAATCTTTACTACTTTTATTTCAATGCAATGTCATTTTTGTAAAACCAATATTGGGCAGCCAATTTGGCAAGTTGTTAATCCGTCATCTTTGTTTCATTTTAAAAAACCTATTTTATGAAAACCTATCTTTTTATAATTGCTCTTTTTGTCCCGTTGTTTCTGAACGGACAATCCTCTTTTAATAGTGCATCCTATCCAATTATTGCAAAGGGTGATAACTGGATAAATCAGGGATTCCCCGATTCGGCACTTATTTATGCAAAAGAGGTAATTACAAACGAAAAGTCAAACGGTTTTAACAAAAATCAAGCTTATTATATTGCTGGAAAATCAAGTCTTGAATTAGGGGAAGCAGACAATGCTATTCCCTTTTTTTATAAATCTATAGCGCTAGCTGAAAAAAACAAACATCAAAAAATCCTTTTGCATTCAAAAATTGCTTTAAGCAAGGTGACTATACCCATTTACACACAACCCTTATAATTAGGGCTTAGGTTCATTTTTCTTCTTGTCGGCTGTCTTATTATTTGCGTATTTAACGGATGCTTTTATTATATCAAGGAACGAACCTTTGACAGCAAGTTTGTCATTGTATTTGCCTCTTGTATTTTCAGTTTGAGAGTTCTTAGTAGTTTTTTCTGACTTGTTCATGTTTCAACAAAAGTTAAGTTCTGAAATTATCATTTACTCGTAAACAATAGATTTTTTCAAGAGGTTATCTACCTTTTCAATTGCCTCTTGTAATTTACCTCTTAAAGTCACCAATTTTTTTAGAGGCTCTAATTGTTCTAATTGTATTTCCATTTTTGGGATTTCAATTTCGTATGGTTCTACCAATTCTTTGTTTAAATAACTAACGTTTTCTTTGCTCGTTTGAATGTCTTGAAAGATATGCTTTAACTTAAAAACAAACCATTCCAAATTTATCTTTTCCCTCCATTCATCTTTTGGGATTAGAACAGCAGTGTTGTTGGCATCAAATAATTCAATTTGAATATAAGCGTTCCCGTCAACATTTCCCTTGGTTGGATATGTGATGCAGGGCAAATCTTTTTGAGAAACCAAAGATTCATTCCAATACCCTTTAACTTCATTACCACCAGTATAGACAGGGATGTTGCCCTCTGTTTTATAAAGTTCCTCATCTGTAATCTGATGCCCCTGTATGATACGAAAGTAAGTGCCAATTGTACTCATAATGCCAATGATTTAATCAGGTTATCAATTTTAGAAAGTTCGCCTTTTAACTCATTGATGTCAATGTATGAAGGTTCGTATGGACGTAAGTAGTATTCGGGCAAAAGTGTCAGATATTCGTCTTTTAAGATTTCATCAATTGAGATGTTACCACCCTTTCGCATTGACTGCTTTTGTCCTTTTTCGTCCGTCCATTCTGTTGAACCTTTTTTTTCATCCTCAAACTTCAACCATCTTTCTTCTAATATCCCTTTCATTTCTTCTCCTTCTGTGCTGACCCATCCAGAAATTTCGTCGTGTTTCCATCCGTTCCTGTTGTTTCTCAATTTTGTTGGAAACCTTTTGTCGGAGTTTGCCAGTCCATCATTATCAATGATGTAGAACCAAATATCCTCTTTTTGGATTTTCGTGGATTGTTTGCTTTTTTTTGTGATAAACAAAGCATAGGTTTTTTCTTTGGTATAAGGTGCAAAAGCAAACTTAGGCAAAGAAACGATTGCCGTAATGGTGCATTTTTCTAAAAGTTCATTACGAAGGTTTTTAAATGAAGGGCTTTCCAATATGCCATCTGGAATAACAACACAAGCCTTTCCGCCTACTTTCAAAAGGCTTATTATCTTAAATAAGAAAGCAACTTCAAGCCGTTTTGATGAAACGTTTGTTGTTTCTGCTTTTATTGTTCCGTCACCGTATGGTGGGTTGGTGAGTATGTAATCATACTCTTCATTATTAAATTTTCTGGTTAGCGTGTTGTCATTGAAAATATTTGTATGCCCATCACCGACCAAAAACATATTCAGTTTAGTTCTTAAAACATTTTCTTCCCTCGAATCAATACCATATATGCAATTGGTCTTTAAAAATGTTAAGGCATCGCCCGTTAGGGTGTCGGTTTTGACATAATTATTGTACAGAACCTTAAAACTTTCGGTTAGGAATCCACCCGTTCCACACGCTAAATCTAAAATTTTGAACTTCCTGTCAGGATTAAAATGAGTTTCCGAACCAAGTAGCAGTTTAGAAAAAATATGCGTGTAATGCCTGCGGGTAAAAAACTCTCCAAATTCTTTTTTCTCGTTAGAGTTTGCAAACATTTCATAGACAGCACCAAACAAGTCAAAACCGCTATTGTGCAGGGGCTTCATTGAATCTACTACCTCATATATCATTTTCACCTCATCGGGGCTTATCAAAGGTTTTTTACCCGCTACCCCTGTTATATTTACCAATACGGCTTCAATTAACTCTTTAAATTCTTTAAAGTCGGTTTCAAATTGCAAGCGGCGAATATATCCAGATAGATTTGAGACGATTTGCTCTGGGTTTTCACTGTAACAATTTGACCAGTACATTTTAGAATTGTCAAGTGTGCCATCATTATTTGATTTTTCCTCGTAATATTCAAGTGCAACAAAACCAATAGTAAAGTCTATTTTCTCTACATTGTTTTTAAAACCAATGCCCCTGTAAATACCTTTTATCTCCCAAAGTTTTTTATTAAACGTTGCCTCCGATATAGTGGAAATTGAATCTACATTAGTGTGTATATCGGTTAAAATTGGGTTAGTTCGCAACCTATTCTTAATAAGCCTAAATATGTCAATCGTTTGAAATTCCCGAATTGGATTTTTGTTTAGGGTTATTTCAGTTCCCGTGGTTGCGTTGTAAAAAATGGAGGTTTTGAAATTCGTAATAATGAAATAGGGGAGGTCAATTTTTTGTGCCTTCGCCTTCCCATCTGCTATTGCTGATGTCCAATCACGGTCATTTACCGAACAATTGTCCTTTACCTCTGCGTAGGCTACCAGATTTTCAATGAATTGTCTTTCGTTGCTTCCATCAAATTCAAATTCAGAAATAAGTAAGTCTGGGCGTTGATTGCCCGTGTACTGCTTAAAGGTAGAGTCGTTGACAATCTGCCTTATTGGTATGCTCAATTGAGAAACAAGCACCTCATTTATGAGTCTTGAAACTGTTAGAGCCTCTCGTTTTATTGAAGTAGCCATTTACAATGTCAATCTTTAAAAATTGTGAAAGATTTAGGATTTTCGTATCCCTTATAAATATCCTACTTGTTTATTTTTTGCTGTTTCAACATGATGGTTTTCTTATGGGTATCAATCTTCTTTATCTGGGAATTGGGCGGCAAAAATGAGATTTATTTGTAAAAATATCTCACAAAAAATTTGGTATTGTGTGTAACATCGCCTAAATTTGTACCATCAAACAACACAGACAATGGACTTCAACTTCAAAACGATTCACGACTTTAACGACTACTTCAAAGACGAAGAAACTTGTTACCGCTTCCTTGAAGGACAACGCTGGAACGATGTTCCTGTTTGCCCTCACTGCGCAACTGCAAAAGCACCTTACATCGTTAAGGCAAGAGGCAAGTTTCAAGACATCCCCTCATACCGTTGCAGCGAAAGAGAGTGCCTACTCCCATTTACTGTTCGTACTGGTAGCATCTTTGAAGGCTCGAAGGTAGAACTTCGCAAGTGGTTTCAAGCAGCCTACGAAATTTCTACCTCAAAGAAAGGTATCAGTTCCGTTGAACTCGCTACACGCATTGGTGTCTCTCAAAAAACTGCTTGGTTCTTAAACCATCGCATCCGTACCATGCTCACAAACGTTTCTCCTGAAATGTTGGAAGGCACGGTTGAAGCCGATGAAACCTTTGTAGGCGGCAAGAACAAAAACCGTCATGCTTCCAAAAAAGTAGCCAATTCACAAGGTCGGGCGCACGTTGACAAAACTGCTGTCGTTGGAATGTTGCAGCGCAATGGTAAAATCAAAACTTGCGTAGTTTCTGACACAAGTGCTGCTACCCTACACACGCTGATGATTGAAAATGTTGCACCAGAAGCAGTTATTATCACCGATGCTTATGCTTCATACAAAGGGCTTGAAAAGTTCTTTAACAAGCACGTTTCTGTCAAGCACACCGAAGGTTGTTACAAAAC
>JALHPW010000155.1 GCA_022842255.1 Saprospiraceae bacterium
TGTACGGCCAAGTGGGCGTGGCGCAGGCCCTGCACATCGGACAAGGGGCCGTGGTGATGGCCAAGTCGGGCGTGTCGAAGGATTTGGAGGGTGGCAAGGGGTATTTTGGCATCCCGGCCGATGAGGGGCGGGCGAAGTACCGGGAGTTGGCGGCGTTGCGGCAGTTGCCGGAGTTTTTAAAAAACAATACTTCTAAATAGATGACACCTCAGGAAATTCGACAATTTAAGGTAAGGCAAAGCCCCTCCGGCTCCTGTAAGTTTTTTGGGGTCCTCCTCCTGTTATACTTTTTTATTGGTGGACCCATGATTTTTGGCGCAATGCTGCTTTGGGGCAGCATTGGGGCTTTCGCTGCTTTTGTCCTGGTTGCGATTTTGCTTACATGGCTGGTCGATCGTAAGTTGGTAGCCAAGGCAATCGTAACCGCTGATGCGCTTGGAATCACAATCGAAGTGGTTCGAAAAGGCATGGGCATTCCACTCGGCTCCAGTTTTTCCACTTGGGAGCAATTGCGTGGTTTTCAATATTCGACCCTTGGGCGAGGGCCCAATCAGCTCACTTTGTTGTGGGTGAATGGCCATAAAATCTCCTTTCAGGAGCAAGAGACCAAAGATTTTTACAATTACTTGGTACAGACCTTTCCGGAGAAAGAAAAGGCTTACTGGTGGCCGCCTTCACGTTAAACAGCTCCTTGTTTTTATGCTTTTCCGACAAATCGGAGGAATGCGTGCCGCATCGGCATAGGGCGGGATGGGGGTTGTTGTAATTTTGCGCCCACTCCAAAAGCCTTGACCAATCAAACTTTTCGACCATTCAATCCATTCGTTTCGATGAAACTCACACATTTCTTATTGCTTGCTATTCTCCTGACGGCCATTTCCTGCGATGTAAAAAAGTCTGTCAAGACGCCGGAACCCGCCCCGGTGGCGGAAAAAATCCTGCTCGATACCTTCGCCGACCTTCAAATTCTGTGGTACGAGTTGCCCGGTTTTGAGAAGCTTTCCATACGGCAGAAAACTTTCATCTACTACCTCAGTGAGGCCACCCTGGCGGGCCGCGATATTATTTACGACCAGCATTGCAAACACAACCTGGCTGTGCGCAAAACGATTGAAGCCATCCACAATACGTATACGGGCGACAAAACTTCGGCGGACTGGAAGGCTTTTGAGTTGTATTCCAAGCGGGTTTGGTTTAGCAATGGCATTCACCACCACTACAATGAGGGGAAAATCCTGCCCGGGTTTTCCAAAGATTATTTCTCCACCTTGGTGAAGGGTTGCGATCCGGCTGCGCTCCCCATGTCCGTGGTAGACATTGCCAGAACCTTGATTCCGGTCATTTTTGACCCCAAAGTGATGGCCAAACGAACCAGTAAGGATGGCCCGGATGTGGTGCTCAATTCCTCGGTCAATTTTTATGAAGGGGTAACGGCTGCCGAGGTAGACAAGTTCTATGGGGAAAAGATAAAGGCTGCGGGCAAAAACCCGCCCATGTTTGGCCTCAATTCCAAGCTTGTGAAAGACGAGGGAATGTTGAAAGAAATCGTCTGGAAATCTGGCGGCATGTACGGCGCGGCCATTGATCGGATTGTCGAAAACCTCGAAAAAGCCATCCCGTATGCCGAGAACAAGCAACAGCAAAAAGTGCTGGGACTGCTCATTTCCTACTACAAATCAGGCGACTTAAAAACCTTCGACGAGTTCAACATCGAATGGGTGAAGGACACGAAAAGCACCATCGATTTGATCAATGGTTTTATTGAAGTGTACCACGACCCCAAGGGTTATAAGGCTGATTTTGAGTCGATGGTACAATACAACGACCCAGAGGCAACCCAAAAAATGGCCATTGTGAGCAAAAACGCGCAGTATTTTGAGGACAACTCCACCATTGCAGCTGCGCATAAAAAGAAGAAAGTGAAGGGAGTGTCCTACCGCGTGATCAACGTGGCCATGGAAGGAGGCGATTGTGCACCTAGCACGCCGATTGGGGTGAACCTGCCCAATTCCAATTGGATACGCGAACTGGGTTCCAAATCGGTGAGCCTCAACAACATCGAAAATGCCTACAACAAAGTGGGCGGAGCAATGGCCACGGTAGAGTTTGCCAACGACGCAGAAGAAATTGAAAACGCAAAAAAATACGGCGAGGCGTGTGGCAAAATGCATACGGCGCTTCACGAGGTGATTGGCCATGCCAGCGGACAGCTCAATCCCGGGGTGCCTGAGCCCAATGTGACGCTCAAGCAATATTCCAGCACTTTGGAAGAAGGTCGTGCCGATTTGGTGGCCCTTTATTTCATGCCCGACCCAAAGCTTGTTGAGTGGGGACTTCTGCCCGATGCCAATGCCTATAAAGCGGAGTACGACAACTATATCCGCAATGGTTTGCTTCAGCAGCTTCGTCGTCTATCTCCTGGCCACGACATCGAAGAAGACCACATGCGCAACCGCCAACTCGTGGCCGCATGGGCTTTTGAAAAAGGCAAGGCAGAAAACGTGATAGTCAAAGAAATGCGCAACGGCAAAACGTACTATGACATCCGCGATTATGCCAAACTTCGGGTGCTTTTTGGGCAGTTATTGGCTGAAATTCAACGAATTAAATCGGAAGGTGACTTTAAGGCTGCGGAAGCGCTCGTAGAAACCTACGGCGTAAAAACCGATGCGGCTACCGGCAAAGAGGTCAAGGCCCGTTACGCCGCGTTGCCAACCAAGGCCTACTCCGGTTTTGTGCAACCCAAGTTGGTGGCAGTAAAAGACGCCAGCGGCAAAATCATCGACGTGAAAGTAGAGCGCGAACTGGATTTTGTAAAACAGATGCTCCGTTATGGCAAGCAGTATTCGTTTTTGCCGGTCAAGAATTGAAAAGGTTTATAAAGTTTATTAGGTTGATGAGGGTTTATTGTTTGCACTTAAAAAAGGAGGAATTGCCCACTTTCTGGGTGCAAACAATAAACCATCATCAACTTAATAAACCACATAAACCTTTTGAAAAACTACCGTTCCCAACGGGCAATTTGAAGCAAAATGCCCACGCTGGCCGTCGCGCCTAAGGCCGTTCTTTTCAAACGAATGGTCTCTTTTTCAAAGCTTTGTTCGATGAGCGCGGTTTTGTCAATTTGATATTCCATATCGTACAACATCGTGTTTAGGCGGACGTCTGCAAATAGGCCCCAATACCAGCCCGCTTGCCAGGCTGCCCTGCCGCCGAGCGTGATGGTTGGGCTGCGGTACTCGTAGTCTTTGGGTCGAAGTTTCCAAACTACAACTTCGTTTGTGCCGAGCGCTTTTGCCTGTAGGGTAGCCCATTCCCCATAAACTTCTGTGGAGCCCAAAAGCACCTCCGGTTGAAAATACCAGCGCCGATGTGGAAAGGCGTAGGAAACACCCACCGCAAAATGGTTGATTGTTTTGTTGTTAAATGCTGTAATCGGCGCATAATCAACAATATATCCGGGAAATAAAGCCCTTGCAGCCAACTCAAGTGCTGCCCTCTGGTCGGTTGCCGCATATGCGCTCGCAGTGGCCCGAAGTCCCCAGCGTTTGCGGAAGGAGACCCCGAAATCCCAATGAAAAACCATGCCTGAAGCGGCAAACGATGGGTAGGGTGTTACCGTTCCTGGGTTTTTGAAGGGCTGGGTAAACGCACCGTATCCGACCGAAACACTTCCGTAAATCCCAGCTGCCCAAGTAGGTCGGCGGATGGCGCTGCTGTCTTTTTGTGCTGCCAGATTGGACATGGCTGCGAGCGTAAATAGGATTGCCAACCAATTGGTTTTCATTGCAATTCAACGGTTGGAAGGGTGAAAAAGGTGTCGCGATTGAGTGGTGTTGCGAGGCTGTCGAAACTGATTTTAATGCCAAAACGGTAGGCCCCGGGCTGGCTCGGAGGTTCGACCATCAGTAAATCCAATCGATAACTATATTCGAAGGAGGGCAAAGGGTAATTGTAGGCCCGGTCAGCGGCGTCGAGTGCCAGGTATTCCAGGTTTGGGAACTTGCTGTGCCGCAATCGGAACCGTTCGCTAATCTCAGCGCCCGCGTCTAGACCATCAAAACCTTCCGTGGCGAACAATTCAATTTTTCGAAGCGGGTGCATCGAGGATAGGTAAACTCCTTCTACATTGTTGAACAGCATCGTATCCTGTCCGGTATTGCTTAGGTTGGCGGAAAGTCGGATGCCAAAAGCCGAGCGCGGGATGGGGTTTTCCGCTACTAGTGGTTCGGCACCGCGGTTGTCAAGCCAGGTAGTTTGCCAATCGCGCAGCAGAAAAGGAATTTCTCCCACTTCCTCCTCGCATTGGAAATTACCCAAAACCAGCAGGGTAGTGAGTGCCAAGAGGAGTTGGGGGATAAAACGGCGCATGGTGTAGGTTTTTAAAGGAATACGTGCAAAATGGTCGAATGGTTAGGGTAAGCCCTATGGTTGTGGTACTTTTAAAGCTTTCAAGTTTTCCTCGAACCGCCCCAATACTTTTTTTTGGAAATGAAGCGGGTGGTGTTTGGACACACCTCGGCGTGATTTGAGTGCAAGGTCGAAGTCGTTGCTATCCATGCCTCGGAATTTCTTTTTCCAAAAACCTAGGGTGAGGCGCATGGCTTTTCGATCGAGCCAATTTCCCAGTGTCCCGGACAGTAGTTTTTCCAATATTTTTTTGAAAACCCCTCGGGTTTGAGGAGCCACCCCCATGGTTGGGCGAAGGGGGAAGTGGGGGTAGTATTGCCATGCCCAGGTATTGGCCTTGTAAAAAGCTTGGTATCCTTCCATACCCCACATGGGTAGGAGCGTGACCGATTCGGTGGCAGTGAACAGGTTTTTTTCCTCAATTTCAAGATGCTCTGTGTCTACGAAATAGTTGACACAGAAGTACTTGTGCGAATTAAGGAGGAATATTTTTTTGAACACCACGAGTAGCGTGCGTGCCAGCCAAAGTCTGCCCGGTTCTGTAATAATGAAAAAATCAATGTCGCTTCCTGCGCTCATACAATGTTTTGAAAGCGAACCCGACACGAACACCCCGCGCACGAACGGGAATTGTGCGATAAACCGAGCCATTCGCCGGGCGATGGGCAAAAATCCATCTGCCCGGAGGTTGCAATCGAGCCGCTTGGGCACCCAGGATGCGTCGTTTTTCAATTGGAAAAATCCATCAAAGGCAAAGGCCTGACCTTGCTCCACCAAATCGGCCAGTTGTTCGGACACCCCTTCCAATGTAGCTGCCCCATCCTTGCAAAAGGAAAAAACCTCCTCCCTCCTCAGCGGATAAGAGAAGACCGCGAAGTACGCGAGCGTTTGCAGCACGGCACTTTTGGTTGGGTGTTCGACGGCAAGGGAGTCAGTCTCGGTCATTGGTTTGGCTACGAAGATAGTCAAAATCGCAGAGCAAGGTAGGGCAATGGAAAGATTAGGGGATGCAGATTTTTTGAAAAACGGGTAGCTTGAGGTTGCCGTTTGTCCGGGAAACTTGCGGATGGCTTCAAGAAGAACAAGCTGGAAACTGTGTTTTCTTGGAAGTTTTTAAATATTTTGGGGTAGCTAGAACCTCTTTCAATTCATTTGTAGTGACTCCTTGATTCTTGTTAAAAAGAACCCTTTAAATGGAGCACTCGCAAAATATTCTTTTGCCATGATGAAGCGGATTCAGACCAAATCTTATCTTTGTCCAACCTGTCTCCCTGTTCCAAGTGCTGACCACATCACAAATAGTTCAAACCAATGTTTGGACAAGCACAAAAACTATTGTTTATGAGAACATCTACACCATTCTTTACCTTCCTGTTTTTGCTTTTTTGCACAGCCCTCCTGGCAAGCCCTAACCTCCCCACCTTTTCCGAATTTGATGATTTCGAAGTCCAATTAACCCGAACGGAGCCTGGAAACGCGGATTCCTTGGTAGGCTTTTCCCGTGCACTTCCAGATACCACTGCTTCCTGCTATGCCGAGTCTGTCCTTTGGCCCACGATTGTGGTGACCCCCGATTTATGTAGTGGGGGTACCGGCGATATTGATATAACCCCCGACCCCCTTACCTCTGGCCCTTGGTTTTATATGTGGTCAAATGGCGAGACCACGCAAGACTTGACCGATATCCCATCAGGACTTTATCAGGTGACCATTTTTAGTGTTGGCGATGGGATTGTGCAAGCAGAAACCATCTTTGTGCCCGACAACCCGGCACCGTTCCCAATATCCCTTACAGGATTCGCCACGGGCAACACCCTTTGTAATGGCAACAGCAATGGTGCGGTGACGATTAACCCAATGCCCAACCCCAATATTTTCACCTATTTATGGTCAAATGGCGCCACGACCCAAAACTTGGTGAATGTTCCTCCAGGCGACTATACAGTAACCATGACCTATGCTGGCCCTTCGTGTACTGTCGTTGAGGATTTTACAGTGCCCAATCTCACCAATTTTCCTGCCATTCCGCAGTCTTCGTTTGGACAGGATATTTGCGAACAAACCAATGGTACCGCCGCAGTAGTGCCTTCCGGTGGGCAGCCACCCTATACTTATGAATGGTCAAATGGCGGTACTACCTCTATGATCAATAACTTACCTGCAGGAACTTATACCGTTACTGTTACCGGAGCCAATGGTTGTACGAACAGTGTGAGTGGAACGGTGACGGCGGTGGATTTGCCAGTTAGTATTGAGGATGGAGTGGTAATTTCGAACACAACCTGCCTGGGCGCCAATGGTAGTATTAGTATAATTGTGAACCCTCCTGCCGCAGCGCTTACCGCCACGTTCTTGTGGTCGAATGGAGCGACTACCCAGAACCTGACCAATGTCCCGAGTGGGAGTTACCGGGTTACGGTGACCCGGGCTGGGACCTGTACTGCCACCGATGTTTGGTATGTTGAACATGAGCCCATTGAACCTCAAATTTCATTTGTCAATACCTCTGCCACTTGTGGGCTCAGTAATGGAGGTGTTAATTTGACCGTCCTTCCAGGAGGGGTAGCGCCCTATACTTATCTGTGGGGAGGGGGACAAACCACACAGGATATTTCCAACCAACCGCCCGGCGATTATGTGGTAACCATCACTTCTGCAAATGGATGTACCACCACCGGCAGTGCTACCGTGGACGACACCCCGGCGGTGTTCAGTTATAGTGGTCTGGTATCTGATCAAACATCCTGCGATACCACCAACGGCAGGATTGTATTGTCGCTTTTCCCCAGTAACCTGGCTTATCAATGGTCGAATGGGGCCACCACCACGGTGTTGAACAACCTGGCCCCCGGCGATTATACCGTAACCGTAAGCGCTGGGGGGACTTGTACCGAGGTGGAAACCTTTACCGTCGGGGATGTGACAGAATACCCGGTAATCCCCATTACACCTACGGCTACTACTTGCGGATTGGCCAATGGCTCGGCCGATTTGAATGTTACTGCGGGTTTGATGCCCTTTACCTACCTGTGGTCAAATGGGGCAACTACCCAGGATTTGACCAATATTGCAGCCGATACTTTTACAGTGGTGGTGACCTCTTCGGTAGGCTGTTCCACCATGGGAACCATCATTGTCCCAAACGTCAACGATACCATAAAAATCGATGCAAACCTGGTGGATAACTTCTCTTGTAGCGCTCCAACCGGGAATATTGCCTTGAATGTTACTCCATTTGATACTTCTTATGTTTACCAGTGGTCCAGTGGCCAAACCGTAGATAGCCTAAGCAACCTGATTGCTGGCACTTACCTGGTTACGGTTACCCTGGGGGCCACCTGTATCGCTTTGGACACCTTTGTGGTAGCGGATAACGCGATTTTGCCCGGCCTTTCCAGTGCTGGCACGGCTGCTATTTGTGGTTTGGACAATGGAGCGGCTGACCTGACAGTCGGGTCCGGGGTTGGGCCATTTACCTATCTTTGGTCAAACGCGGAAACCACCGAAGACCTGAGCAATTTGACACCGGCTACCTACACCGTTACCGTAACGGGCGCCAATACCTGTACCGCTGTGAACACCGTGAATGTGTTAAACAACAACACTCCCCTCAGTATCAACGGCGCCACTACGGGGAACAGCTCCTGCGCCGTTGGGAACGGCTCCCTGGACATTGGGGTAACACCGGCCGGGGCGTATAACTACCTCTGGTCCAATGCGGAAACGACAGAAGATTTGAACAACCTTTCCCCGGGTACTTATACGGTGACCGTTACCCTCGGTACTTGCCTGTCAACCAATGCATTCTCCGTAGCGGACAATGCACTTTCCCCCAATCTTGCCGCTTCCGGGGCGGCAGCAACTTGTAGCCAAAATGATGGGTCGGCCGACCTCAATGTGAGTGGCGGTAATGCCCCGTATCAGTATCTCTGGTCGAACGCGGAAACAACGGAAGATCTCAGCAATTTGCTACCGGGTACATATTCAGTTACCGTTACCGGCGCCAACCAGTGTACGGCGGTGAGTTCGGTGGATGTTTTGAACAACAATATTGCCATCAATATCAATGGTACCCTGCTGGAAAACACGTCCTGCACAGCCGCCAATGGCTCGATTGATATTGGGGTGACGCCTGCCGGGACCTACAATTTTGCCTGGTCGAATAGTGAGGTCACGGAAGATGTGAGCAACCTTTCGGCGGGCTCCTATACGGTGACGGTGAGCTTTGGGTCCTGCTCCTCCACCAACACGTTTTTGGTGGCAGACAATACGGCTACGCCGAACCTTGGTTCCAATATTACAGCGTCGGTTTGCAGTGCAAACAATGGTGCGATTGACTTGAATGTGAATGGTGCGGTTACTCCTTACACCTTTATTTGGTCGAACAGTGAAACGACTGAAGACCTTGCCAACCTGCTCCCGGGTAATTTTTCTGTTACAGTTACTGCTGGAAACGGGTGCACCATCACCACAACATTGAATGTGCCTAACAACGGCTCCACCTTCAGCCTCGCCGGGGCTGCCGCACCTTTGACCGATTGTGCAACGAACAATGGGGCCATTGATTTGAATATCACGCCTGCCGGATCGTTCACCTACTTATGGTCGAACGCCGAAACGACCGAGGATTTGAGCAATTTGGCTCCTGGGACTTACACCGTATCCGTCACAGAATCAGGCAGTTGCACGGGTACGGCATCGTTCTTTGTCATTGATCAACGCACCAACCCACTCACTTCCCAAACCCTTACTCCTGAACTCTGCGGACTTTCCGACGGCAATATTGACCTGAGCGTGAGTGGGGGCACCGCACCCTACGATTTTCTTTGGTCGGGCGGCCAAGTCA